>JBKJZU010000439.1:0-4326 GCA_046715015.1 Micropepsaceae bacterium | reverse complement strand
AGCTTGCGCTGCGCAACGTCATAGCCCATGGGGACCGAGCCACCCATCCACATGCCTTTCTTTCGCGAGGCCGAAAGCTTGTCGCGGATGCGCTCACCCGCGACCTCGCGCTCGAACTGGGCGAAGGAGAGAAGCACGTTGAGCGTCAGCCGGCCCATGGAAGTCGTGGTGTTGAAGGACTGGGTCACCGAGACGAACGAGACCCCGCGCTTGTCGAAGCGCTCGACGATCTTGGCAAAGTCGGTGAGTGAGCGCGTGAGCCGATCAACCTTATAGACGACGACCACATCGACATGGCCGCCGTCGATCTCGGTCAGAAGGCTCTGTAAGGCAGGGCGATCCATCGACCCACCGGAATATCCGCCGTCGTCATAGATCGTGCGGACGAGGGCCCAGCCCTCACCGGCCTGGCTCTTCACATAGGCCTCGCAGGCCTCGCGCTGCGCATGAAGCGAGTTGAAGGCCTGGTCGAGGCCTTCTTCCGTTGATTTGCGGGTGTAGATCGCACAGCGCAGCGATCGCTTGGGCGGGCTCATGAGTTAGACGCCCGATCACGCAACTGCTGGCGTACGCGTTGCTCAATGCCGAAGAAGCGTGGCCCCGACCACTGGGTACCCGTGATCGCCCGCGCGACGTCCGAGAGGCTGCCGTAACTCTTCTCAGCATAGAGGAATCCCTCATGCTGGACGTGCACTTTGTGGACGACGCCCTTCCATTCGCGCGTGAGAACGATGCCGGGTTTCAAGGAGGGGGTGGGGAAGAGAGAGGCCTTCGGGTCCTTTGCGAGAAGGGTCGCGAGATGCGTGAGCTTGCGTTTCATGGCGGGCGAATGATCTCCGAAGGCGGCCGCCTGAAGACGAAACGCAAGCACGCGGATGAGCAGATCGCGTCCCTTGAGCCTCGGAGCTTGAGCGCCGAAGCGCTCAAGCCATGCCCCTCTGAGCTGCTCGAGCGACATCGCTTCCAACTTTGCGATCTGCCGCTCGATGTCGGCTTCGCGCCGTGTTGGGACGCTGCCTTCATGTGACCCTAGGGCGGCCCAACCATTTAGCTCAGCAAGGCGCGGTCTTTTGTTGCGCATCGTCAGCTCCCAATGCGGTAGACGCGCTCGTCGCCGCGCGTCTCGGACACGACCTTGAGCCCCAGCTTCTTCTTGATCGCCCCGGAAATCGCACCGCGCACACTGTGGGCCTGCCATTCGGTCGCGCTCATGATTGCCTTGAGCGTCACGCCACCGGGCTTGCGCATCATCTCGACGACCCTGGCGATCTTGCTGTTCGGGCGTGCTCCTGGAGCTGCCCGCTTCGTACCGCCGGTGGCCTTCGCGGTGGGAGCTGGAGCGGGTCGTTTCGACTTCGTTCGGCGCTGTTGGGGCGCTGACGTATCCGGTTGGCTCTTGGCGCCACCGGACTCGATTCCAATCGCCTCCAAGCCCACGGGCATGATGATCAGTGAAACAGGATCGTTATCGGGCCCTTTCTTCCACGCGGGCAGCGTACCCGACTTCGCCACCGACCTGATCAGCTTACGCGAGAGCAGCGCCACGACGGCTTGCTCGGCTGCTTCGGGTTTCATTTTCGGCGGACGGATGAGCGCACCATCGTCGCGCTTCGCGGCGCTCGATAGCAGCACGAGTTGGGTATCGGAAAGCTTGGTCATGAGATTTGCTCCTTGACGTTACGACGGCAATTGTCGCCGTCACCACCTCAACCCCGGCGCGCGGGGCGCGCGCGTCAGGGCGGAGCAACTCTCGGTTTCAGGGGTACACACACACGCGTCCTTCCGGCCGGAAGTCGAGCCGGAATCGGAGCAATGGCATTGCTTAGTGCGCGGGTCTTTCGCCAGGTTTGGTGACCAGACCCAGCGAAGAGTGCGGGAGTTTGGCGCTAGCCGCTTTGACGGGCGGTTGGGCGAGAGCCCACATCGTTCTCAAGCACGTACCAAGGCTGATTTCCCGAACCGTGTGGCAAGCCCGATCACGTCAATCGACGGAATTCGGGATTAGCCTTTTCGCTCCCGCCTGCATGGTGCGGGTGGGTGAGCAGAAGGCTTTCGAGTTCGAGATCGCGTTCGGCGAGGCTTCCGGGTCATAGCCCAACAGCTTCACCGCCGAGCCGCGTGCGAATTTCGAGTCTGCCGTGCCCGCCCCAAGGGCCAACGCAAGCGATAAGATTGCGAGCACGATCGTTCTCAACGCGCTTCCCCTCGACGCGAGCGCGGTGCGAGCACTCATGTATGGCACCAAAGTAACGTCGTCACGGCCCCGGCCCCCGCGCGATCCGCCGCGCCATAAGGCGATGATCGCGGCGGCTGAGGCGAGGCTCGCGGGGCGCCTGCACAAAAGACCCTGGGCGGCCGTCATCCACACGGCATCCAAGCCGTCCCTCAGGCGCTTTGAAGCACTGGTTGGCATTGACCGGCGTCCCTGCGTAGCATGATCCCGAACGCGCACTATCAGCCGAAAGCCACGATGGCGGACGACGCCCAGACCCGCAAACTTGCCACTATCGTTGCCCTCGACGTTGCCGGATACTCGGCGCGTACCGAGGCCGACGAGGCGCGCACGACAGCCGAGGTGGCGGCTCTGCACAAGGTGATCGACGCCATTGCGGCCAACCACGGCGGGCGCGTCTTCAACACCGCGGGCGACGGCTTCATGCTTGAGTTCGGCTCGAGCCTCGCCGGGGTCGAGGCCGCTTTCGAACTCGCGGAGACGTGCCAGCCGAAGGTGAGGGTCGGGGTGCACCTCGGCGATGTCGTTGTGCAGTCTAACGGCGACCTACTCGGACACGGCGTCAATGTGGCGGCGCGGTTGATGGCGCGCAGCGATCCGGGCTCGGCCCTTGTGTCCGGCGCCGTGCGCTACACGATCCGCGGACCGATCATCGAGCGCTTGATCTCGCGCGGGCTTCTTCAACTAGACAAGATGGCCGAGACGATCGAGGCCTTTGCGCTGGTCGCGGCGCAGCCTTCGCCCGCGGCTTCAACGCGGCCGGCGGAGAGTGTCGTCGCCACCGCTGCAGTGCCACAACTTCCAACAATGCCGGAAGCTCCGCCGCTGCCGCCTTATGTCGGCCGCGTTCGAGAGCTCGAGCGGGTTCGCGATCGCATCGAAAAGGCCAAGCGTGGTGAAGGCGGCTTGCTTCTGTTCTCCGGCGAAGCAGGGGTCGGCAAGACTCGGCTGACACAGGAAGCGGAGCGGATGGCGCGCTCGAGCGGCTTTCTTGTGACGCGCGGTCATTGCCACGACATGGACTCCGCGCCGCCTTACCAGCCGCTGCTGGAGCAGATCGAACAGGCGCGGCGCATGCTCGGGTCCGACATCATGCGGCGAAGCATGGGCGAAAACGCGACCGAGCTCGGCAAACTGATGCCGGAGCTGCGCCAACAATACAGCGACATCCCGCCGTACCCCAGCCTGCCGCCGGAGCAAGAGCGGCGCTATCTGCTGCACGGCGTTGCCGAGTTCTTGGCCCGCAGCGCCACCTTCAATCCGCTGCTGATCGTGTTCGAGGATCTGCACTGGGCCGACGAGTCCACCTGCATCCTCCTGCGCCATCTGACCGAGCGGTTAAAGAACGAGCCCGTTCTGCTGATGGGCACCTATCGCGACGGCGAACTGGAAACCGGCGGGCCTTTCAGCCGCGCCTTGCAGAAACTCACGCGCGAGCGTCTGTCCGACGAAATCAAGCTCGGGCGTCTTTCCCAGCGCGAGATCGGCGAGTTGCTGGTTAAGCGCTTCGACAGGCAGCCGCCGAAATCGCTCGTCGACCTCATCTATTCCGAGACGGAAGGCAATCCGTTCTTCATCGAAGAAGTGATCGGCCTTCTGCAGGACAGCGACAAGCTATTCGCGGCGGATGGGAAATTTCGCGACGACGTGGAAATTTCCGACACCGAGGTCGCCCAGGGCGTCAAGCTCATCATCGAAGACCGGGTCAGCAAGGCAAGCCCGCTCTGCCGTGAAATCCTGACGCTTGCGGCCGTCACTGGGCGGATGTTTCCGTTCGAACTTCTGGTCAAGGCCGAAGGAAAGCACAGCGAGGACGAAATCCTGACGGCCATCGAAGAGGCTGAGGAAAAGCGCCTGATCGAAGACGTGTCGCAGGGGCGCATCGCCCGCTACCAATTCGTGCACGAACAAATTCGCCAGACCTTGTTGTCGGGCCTGTCGCGTCCGCGCAGACAACGGCTTCACCTGCGTATCGCCGATGCGCTCGAGAGCGTCCACGGCGCCTCGGCGGAAAAATACGCCGGCGAGATCGGTCACCATCTCTACCAGGCCGGTGCCGCAGCGGATCACGTTCGTACGGCGCGCTTCCTGAC
>JBKJZU010000438.1:0-3194 GCA_046715015.1 Micropepsaceae bacterium | reverse complement strand
CGAATGCCCACCGCGCTCAAGCGGCTTGCGGTCTTCGTGCCGATCGAGGGTGCATCTTCGACCGGCGCATCGAAGGTCAGTCGCGGCCGCGGACCTTGTGCGGCGGTCGAAGCGGCGGCTTTCGGCGCAGGTTGCGCCTTCGCGGCGGGCGCTGGTGCAGGTTTCGCCTTCGGTGCCGGCTTCGCAGCTTTCGGCGCCGCAACTTTCTTCGGCTTGACGGAGCGCGGCGGCGCACCGGTGCCGTGTGCCGTGCCGATCTCGCGCGGCCACTGCGCGTCGAGCGTCGACAGCGGCTGCTTCAACACCTCTGCTGCATGAAGCTCGCGCACGGTTTTGTCGTCGTCCGGCAGCGTGTCGCGCAGCTTTCCGGTCTTCTGGAACTCTTGATACATCGACGCCACCAGTGCGCGTTCCTGCACATTGTCGATCGTCTTCAACACCGCATTCAGCGGCACCTTCAGCGCCGCAAAGAACGTGTCGACCGTGAGGTTGACCTTCGGCGGCGCAACCGCTGCTTCCGCGAACGCCTTGTCGAGAATGCGCGCGACCATGATCGACGCGTAGCCGATCAGCTTTGCGGCGATGTCTTTCAGCTCCTGGTCGAGCCCCGCCTCCGGGTTCTTGGACCCGGCGCGAAAATCGTAGTGATTGATCACCGTCTCATAGTGCGGGTTCGACGTGCGTGCGCCTTGACGCACCATCTGCTCCAGCCAATCGGCGCTGTTCGGCACCGCCACGTCCGGGTAGCCGCCGAGGTCGTTCACCAGGATCGCTTGCAGCTTGAAGAAGCTCTTCGAAAAGCTCCACTCGACCGCGCGATGAATGACGTTTTCTTCCTCCGTCTGCGCCGTGTGGAACGGTTGCACCGGATCGACGACGTAGTGGCTCATCACGCCGGCGCAGTAGACGGCTTGCTTCCAGTCCTTGATCTGCAGTGCGCGCACCGTGCGCCGGTACCATTCGCGGGCCGCCGCCGGCGCGCCGCCCCAATCGCCGTCGCGCACGTGCAGGACGTGGTTCTTGAAGTCTTTGAACACCTCGTCCGGCGCCTTCGCACCTTCAAGGTACGATGTGTGGTGATGCAGGAAGAGGTCCCGCCAGCGCTCCGCCGTATCCCCCCTGAGATGGCGCAATGCATCGATCGCGAGCCGGTGATGATTGCTCCGGCACGCGGAGTTCATCACCAGATTGTAAAACACTGACATTTAGGCCCCCAGGAATCAGAACGCTTAAGCTGAGGGCCATCGGTTAACGTATCATTAAGGATTGCGGCGTCCGCTTTCGGTCCGAGGCGCACTGAAAACGGCGCGTGCCGCGGCTCACGCGGCGAGCTTGTCGAGCGCCGTTTTCATCGCCGCGCAGCCTTGGTCGATCATCTGCGCGATCGTGGGCGCGAGTTCGTTCGGCAGCAGGTCGGCCTGCCACACCAGACGGCTTCCATCGCCGTTCGCATGAACGGTGAGCGAAGCATTGTGGTGGCTAAGCCGGCCGCCGACGGCGGACCACGCGATACGCCGCCGGTTGTCGTCGACGTCGATGATCAACTCCTTCGCCGTCATACCGTTTGCGAACGTGACGACGCGCGCGCCGGGTTCCAGCTTCGTATCGACGACGAACCCGGGGACGAGGCGCGTGTGCAGTGCGCCGACGTCGCGCGCCGCGTCCCAAACCGCATCGGGGCTGGCGGTGGTGGTGAACTCTCTCACGATCGAGGCCATGGTTCAGCTCCTCAACTCTTTGCGCTGCAATAGGCTTCGAGCCGGTAGCCGTCCGGATCGACAACGAAGGCCGCGTAGTAATTGTCGCCGTAATCGGCGCGCAGACCAGGTTTGCCGTTGTCCTTGCCGCCGGCGCTGAGGGCGCCCTTGTAGAACGCGTCCACGCTTTTGCGCGTCGGTGCGTCGAAGCAAAAGTGCAGACCAGAGTTCTTGTCGGCCGGAACCGGGGTCGCCGACTTGCTGATCCAAAGCACAACGGCATCTGCGCCGTAGCCGAGCGAATCTACGGCCTCGCTCAGGCACTTGTAGCCGAGCGGCTTTAGGGCCTCGTCGTAGAATTCTCTGGTTCTGGCGATGTTGCGGACGCCAATCGAAATATGGTTGAGCATTGTGTTTCTCCTCACAGGAACGTGTCGAAAATGCACCCGGAGCGGTGGTGCCGCTTGGGAAATATTGCTATCTTTGAGAATGGCAAGACCGGCCGAAAATCTGGCGATTTCACCCGGCGAGGCGCGTGCGACAATTGCTTCGCGCGCGATCGCGGAAGGTCGCGATTGGCAGATCGCGGAGATCGTTTGCCGCGCTGGCCCCGGCGACAGGCCCTACGAAGAGCAACACAGCCGGATGTCGATCTCCGCCGTCGTCGGCGGATCGTTCCGTTACCGCGCCGAACACGGCGAAGCGCTGCTCTATCCGGGCGCGCTGTTGCTCGGCAATGCGGGGACGTGTTTCGAATGCGGTCATGACCACGGCACGGGCGACCGCTGCATCGCGCTGCACATCGCGC
This sequence comes from Micropepsaceae bacterium, assembly GCA_046715015.1. Taxonomy (GTDB): domain Bacteria; phylum Pseudomonadota; class Alphaproteobacteria; order Micropepsales; family Micropepsaceae; genus SZUA-430. Next base: position 689 of record JBKJZU010000438.1, on the reverse strand, counting down.
CGGAGCTGTTCGACGAAGTGTCGGCCAGCGCCGCGGGTTCGCACCGCTTTCGCTTCAATGCCGCCTCGCTTCCCGCGATGCCCGAACTTCTGCCCACGCTCGTGAGCCTCGAAGCGTTGACCGAAACCGCACGCCCGCTGGCCGCGGGCTCGCTTGTGATCCGCTTGGTCGAACGCGTCGGCGAGACGCTCTCCGGTGGCAAAGTCACGCGCACGAAACCGGCGCGCGGCGACGAGCGCCGTATCGGCGCCGTCTTGCGCCACGTGGAAGCGAACGCCGACCAACCGCTCGATCTGGATCAATTGGCTGCCCGCGCGAACATGAGCAAGTACCACTTCCTGCGCACGTTCCGCCGCATGACCGGCGTTACGCCGTATCAATTCGTGTTGAACATGCGCATGCGCCGTGCGGCCGTGCGTCTTGCGACCTCGTCCGATGCCGTCGCCGCGGTGGCCTACGACGCCGGCTTCGGCGATCTGTCGACTTTCAACAACCGTTTCCGCGACGTCTTCGGCGCGGCACCAACAAGGTTTCGCCACGCCCAATCGTGAGTGCCACGTCGGCGCTTGTTGGCCGCGGTTAAAGGGGGCATGAACTTGCCGGAAAGCAAACCCTCACTCTGGGTGCGCCTGCCCGCGCTTGTGCGCGCGCTGATCATGGGCGGTGCGGTCGCTGCCGCCGGCACGATG
>JBKJZU010000437.1:0-6049 GCA_046715015.1 Micropepsaceae bacterium | reverse complement strand
CGCATTTCGCCGAACCCCCTGGTGAGTGACAATGGCACCTGGCAGGGGACTTGCCCCGGTGAAAGAATAGCGGCTTGCAATTCGTGAGGCGGGGACCCTCCCCGGGCTAAGAGTATGTCGATCGAAGATCCTGGCAGTCTGTCGAACGCGCCCGAGCCGTGGGATAACGAACCCGTCCGCACGCGGCGTCCGTGGTGGTTCTGGCTTGCGACCGGCGTTGGCGGCGTCGTCCTGTTCTTCTCGGCGTGCTTTGTCGCGCTCTACTATCTCTATGCGCCGGACCTGCCGATCACCGCCGACCGTTTGGGCGAAGTAAACCGCACGCCTTCGATCACGATGATGGATGGGGAAGGCAAGATCTTCGCAACCCGCGGCGCCGCGTTCGGCTACCGCGTGAAGCTGGACGAAATGCCCGCCTATTTGCCGGCGGCCTTCATCGTCACGGAAGACCGCCGCTTCTACTCGCACTCCGGCGTCGACTACCGCGGACTGATGCGCGCGTTCTTCGCGAATTGGCGGGCCGGCGGTGTCGTGCAAGGCGGCTCGACAATCACCCAGCAGCTCGCCAAGAACACGTTCCTGAAGCCAGAGCGCACCTGGTCGCGAAAGTTCGAGGAGCTGTTCCTGTCGTTCTGGTTGGAGCGGCACTACTCGAAAGACGAGATACTGACGCTCTATCTCAATCGCATCTACTTGGGCTCGGGCGCCTACGGTGTCGATGCGGCCGCGCGCGAACACTTCGGCAAATCTGTTCGCAACATATCGCTTGCCGAAGCGGCGATGCTTGCGGCGCTCACGCGCGCACCGTCGAAGTATTCGCCCGACGTCAATCTGAAGGTCGCCCAGCAGCGCGCCAACCTGGTCATCGACCTCCTACATCAGGACGGCCAGATCACCGACGAAGACGCCCGCAAAGCCAAGGCGAAACCCGCAACGCCGGTCCTAAACGAAGGCGTCGAAAGCGCGAACTACTTCGCCGACTTCGTGATGGATCAGCTGACAAAACTCGATATCCGCCCGGACAAGGACCTGGTCGTCCGCACGACGATCAACACCAAGCTCCAGGCGGCTGCTGAAACGAACCTGGTCAAAATTTTGGAGCGCGACGGCAAGAACCGCGCCGCGACGCAAGCGGCCCTGGTTGCGATGGAACCGAACGGCGCGGTGCGCAGCATCGTCGGCGGCAAGGACTACACGACCTCGACATTCAACCGCGCTTACCAGGCCCGCCGCCAACCTGGCTCCTCGTTCAAACCGTTCGTCTATATGGCGGCCCTCGAGCACGGCCTCTCGCCGGACGACAGGCGCGAAGACGCACCTTACGAAAGCCGCGGCTGGAGCCCGCAGAACTATGACGGCTCGTACCTTGGCGAAATCTCGCTGCGCGAAGCGCTGGCGAAGTCGATCAACACCGTCGCCGTCCGCGTTGCCGACGAAGTGGGCCGGCGCAAGGTCATCGCCGTCGCACAGCGCCTGGGCATCACCTCCCCGCTGGAGCCGAATCGCTCGCTGCCCCTCGGCACGTCGGAAGTGACGCTGTTCGAGATGACACGCGCATTCGGCGCATTTGCCAACAATGGCAACCGTGTCGACCCCTACGCCATTCTCGAAGTCAGAACCTCCGACGGCACAGTGCTCTATCAATATCGTCCCGCGCCGCCGATCCCGGTGATGAACCAGCGCACGCTGGAAGAAATGAACCAGATGATGTTCGAGGTTGTGCAGACCGGCACTGGTCAGCGCGCCGACCTCGACCCGCGGCCGGTCGGTGCGAAAACCGGCACCAGCCAAGAATGGCGCGACGCCTGGTTCGTCGGTTACTCGGCCGATTTCATCACCGGCGTTTGGATCGGCAACGACGACAACACGTCCATGAAGAAGGTCGTCGGCGGCAGCCTGCCCGCCAGCATCTGGAAAGCCTACATGCTGGCAGCGCACCGCAATGTCGCGGTCCACAATCTGCCCGGCGTCGACATGTACGGCTCCTCCGACGCCTACGCGCACAACGACCCGGATAGTCCTTGGGTCGAACGCGACGGCAGTTACTCCGACAGGCAGACGCCGGACGACCGGCCCGGCGTGATCGAGGATCTCTTTGACAGCTTGTTCGGCGACGACGAGCCCCGCACCGAGGTCCCTGTGCCGTCGCCGCCGCCCTCACCACGCTACGTCCCGCAATCGAATCAGCGCGACTCGGCAGAAGGCGACGGCGGTGTGGAAGCAAACACGGACTCCGCCCCTTCCTCGGTCGTCGCAACCCGGCCGCCGCGCCGCGCGCCGCCGCCGCCCGATCCCGAGGATCCGGAGGACGAACCCGAAGTCGATTCGGACGCACCACCCCCGTATTGACGCCGCCCCTGGTGCAATCGGGAGACTGGCCGCGGCGCTGCCAAGCCACCTAGACTGCGCCCGCATCAGGGGAGTCGGTCCCGCGTGAATTTCGTCCTAAGTCTCGTGGCCTCAATTGTTGCCGCCGTCGTGGTGGGATTGGGCAGTGCCTACTTCGCCGTACAAAGCGCCATGCCGGCAGGGTCCGTTGTTAAGAACGGACCGTGGTCCGCAAACCTCGCGGCAGGCGGCACGAACGCCGACAACTACACCCGAACCGCCGTCGCAATCTGAGGCCTTCTCGGCCTGAACAAGGACGAGACGATCTACTACGGCACGAGCGAAGACGGTGCCGGCGAACAGTTCGATCCGAAATGCGCCTACCGCATCGAAGGGCGCGATCCCGATGCGCGCTGGTGGAGCATCACGGCCTACGCCAAAGACCACTTCCTGATCAACCATCCTTCGAAACGCTACTCGGTCAGCAAAACGAGTGTCGTGCGTGCCGCGGACGGCAGTTTCGTGATCCGCGTTTCAACGGCGCAGGCGGAGCAGAACTGGATCGCCGCATCGCCCGACGGCTTTCAGCTGACGCTGCGCCTCTACAATCCCGGCACCTCCGTGAGGGACGATCCCGCCGGCGTCGCGCTTCCGACGATCACGAAGGAGGCATGCTCATGAGCTGGGTGAAATGGGGCGTATTCGCGTTGGTCTTGGCAGCGATCGTTCACTGGGCTGCCGTCGCCTACGCACCGACGCTCATCATGTCGCGCGTGATGTCCGCCATTGGCGCCAAGGGCACGAACCAGATCGGTCATGGCGAGCGTGCGACGGCTGCCTCCCGCCGCATCGTGAAGCCGAGCCCCGACCTGCTCTACTCGCAATGCGTCTTCGACGTTTCCCGGCGCCCGCTGAGGATCACGACCGCGGCACCAACGGACACCTACTGGTCCGTCGCGTTCTATGCGGCAAACACCGACAATTTCTTCGTCTTGAACGACACGCAGGCCAAGGGCCAACCCGCGACGATCATCCTCATGGGTTCCGCCCAAAACGTGCCGCCGCAGCCGGAAGGCACGCTTGTCGTGACGGCGCCGACGACTCGCGGCATCGTCCTGTTCCGAACGCTGATCAATGACGACGCGCGCGAAGGCGAACTCGATCAACAGCGCAAAGCCGCAAAGTGCGAACCGATGTAGTTGGCCACCCCTGGCGTTTACGCTAGGGTGGCCGATCTGAACACCGATCGGACGCTCCCCAATGTCACGTCTCGCCCTGCTCGCACTCGTCATTGCGTTGGCCTCATGCGGCGAAGCTCCCAAGAAACAAGAGCAAGTCGCAACGCCTGAGCCCGAACCGAAACTGACCAAGGTCACGTTCGTGACCGACTGGAAGGCGCAAGCCGAGCACGGCGGCTTTTATCAAGCGGTCGCCACCGGTCTCTACAAGAAGGCGGGCCTCGACGTCACGATCAAGCAGGGCGGCCCTGCCGTGAACACGCCGCAGTTGATCGCTGCCGGCGCCGTCGACTTCGCCATGGGCTCGAACTCGTTTCAACCCGTGAACATCGTCGCCGCCGGCGGTGATGCTGTCGCGGTCGCCGCGATCTTCCAAAAAGACCCGCAGGTTCTGATCACCCACCCGCGCAAGGACATCGCCTCGATCGCCGACATGAAAGGCAAGGCGATCATGGTCTCTGACGCGACCGTCTCGACCTGGTGGATCTGGGCGAAGGCGAACTACAAGTTCGACGACAAACAAATCCGCAAATACACGTTCAACCTGGCGCCGTTCCTGACCGACGCAAAGGCAATCCAACAAGGCTACGTCACCTCCGAACCTTTCACGATCGAGACCGAGGGCAAGATCAAGCCGCAAGTCTTCCTGCTCGCCGACTACGGCTATCCCGGTTATTCGAACTTTATCATGGCGCGTGGGCTCGACGTGCGTGAACGGCCGCAAGTGGTGCAGGCGTTCGTCGACGCATCGATCGACGGCTGGAATAGCTATCTGAGCGACCCTGCGCCCGGAAACGCGCTGATCAAGAAAGACAACCCTGAAATGACCGACGCGATCATCGCAAACGCGATCACGGAAATGCGCAATCGCGGCATGGTGCAAGGCGGCGACGCTGCGACGCTCGGCATCGGCGCGATGACCGATGCGCGCTGGAAGACCTTCTTCGACTTGATGAAGGGGAACAAAGTCTTCGACGACAAAATCGACGTCACGAAGGCTTATACGTTGGCCTTCGTCAATAAAGCCCGCGGTGTCGCCGCGCCGCCAGCGAAAGATGAAAAGTGATTGCTTCTCTCCTTCGATAACGTCGCAAAAACATTCCCGAACGGCACCCTCGCGCTCGACCGCGTGAGTTTCTCGATCGCAGCCGGCGAATTCGTGTCGCTCGTGGGGCCCTCAGGCTGCGGCAAGAGCACGGCGTTGCGCCTCATCGCGGGCCTCACCGACCCGAGCAACGGCAAGGTCAACTGGACGGGCGCAAAGCCCAAGCTCGGATTTGTCTTCCAAGATGCCGCGCTCATGCCCTGGGCGACGGTCGCGAAAAACGTCCGCCTGCCGCTCGATCTTGCGGGAACCGATGAAGCAACCGCAGAGGCACGCGTGCGCGACACGCTCGAACTCGTCGGCCTCTCGCAATTCGCGAACCTCTACCCGCGCGAACTTTCCGGCGGCATGCGCATGCGTGTGTCGATCGCGCGTGCGCTGGCGATGGATGCCTCAGTGCTGTTGATGGACGAACCCTTCGCCGCACTCGACGAAATTACGCGCGATCGCTTGAACGACGAACTGCGCGAACTGTGGACAGCGAAGAACCTGACGATCGTCTTCGTCACGCACTCTGTCTACGAGAGCGTCTATCTGTCGTCGCGCATTATCACGTTAAGCCCGCGGCCCGGCCGCGTCGTCGCCGACATTGCGATGGCCGAACCGAAAACGCGCAAAGCGGACTTCCGCATGACGCCGCTCTACGGCGAGCGCTGCCGCGAGGTTCGCGCCGCGCTCCAGCATGACGTGGTTGGGTCATGACGAACGAGCGTATCTGGGCCTACGCGCTTCCAACTCTCGTCGCCGCGGCGACGCTCGGCATGTGGGAATGGCTGGTCTATGTTCTCGAGATCAAGCCCTTCGTTCTTCCCGCGCCGACCGCAATCCTTGCTGCGGGGGTCACCGATTGGGACACGCTGATGAGCGCTGCTTGGATCACGATCCGCGTGACCGTGATGGCGTTCGTCTTGGCGCTCGTCTTCGGCATCGCTTTCGCGATCCTGTTCGCGCAAAGCCGCACGATCGAACGTGCGCTGTTTCCCTACGCCGTCACGCTGCAGGTGACGCCGGTCGTTGCGATCGCACCGTTGATCCTGATCTGGGTCGGCCTCGACAACGCGGAGCGCGCGGTCTTGATCCTGGCCACCATCGTCGCGTTCTTCCCGATCCTCGCAAACGCGACGCTGGGCCTGCGCTCCGCCGACCGCCAGCTGCACGAACTCTTCGACCTCTACGGCGCCAGCCGCTGGCAGCGTCTCATCCGCCTGCAATTCCCAGCGGCCCTGCCGAACATATTGACCGGCATGAAGATCTCCGGCGGCCTTGCCCTCATTGGCGCCGTCGTCGCCGAGTTTGCGGCAGGCTCCGGCTCGTCCACCGGCCTTGCCTGGGTGATCCTGCAAGCCGGTTTCAATCTGAAGGTCGCAAGGGCCTTTGC
>JBKJZU010000436.1:0-8222 GCA_046715015.1 Micropepsaceae bacterium | reverse complement strand
CACAAGGACTAGCGCCACCCGCAGCATAACCGCCAGGATATAGTGATTCGGGCACAGTCCATACTGCCGATGGTATTGCGCTGCTGCAGTTGCTAGGTGTCTGCCACAAAATCTAGTCCCCGAGCATTGGATGTTCGCGGGATGTTTAGGGTCCCGCCGCATGACAACAAAAGAGATCAGACCGGTTCGGAAAGCGGTCTTCCCGGTGGCGGGCATGGGCACGCGCTTTCTACCTGCAACAAAAGCCGTGCCGAAAGAGATGCTGCCGGTCGTCGATAAGCCGGTCATCCAATACGCCGTCGAGGAAGCGAAAGCCGCAGGCATCGAGCAGTTCATCTTCGTCACCGGGCGCGGCAAGCACATCATCGAAGACCACTTCGACCACGCCTACGAACTCGAGGCGCTGCTCTCGTCCCGCGAGAAGACGGATGAGTTGCACAGTCTGCTCGAAGCGCTGCCGCCGAGTGGGTCTGTCAGCTTCACCCGCCAGCAAAATCCGCTGGGCTTAGGCCACGCCGTTTGGTGCGCACGTCACTTTGTCGGTGACGAACCGTTCGCGGTGCTGCTGCCCGACGAACTTCTGGTCGATCAACCGTCCTGCCTGTCCAGCATGATGGGCGCCTACCGCCAGGTCGGCGGCTGCGTCATCGCGGTGCGCGAGGTGCCGCTCGAAGAAACGAAGCGCTACGGCATTATCGATCCCGTCTCCGAAAAGAACGGCCTGATCGAAGCGCGCGGCATCGTCGAGAAGCCCCTCCCGGCTGCCGCACCGTCGCGGCTCTCCGTTATCGGCCGCTACATCCTGCAGCCGGAAGTCTTCACCGAACTCGAACGCCACGAACGCGGCGCGGGCGACGAGATTCAGCTGACGGATGCGTTAGCGCGCCTCATTGGTCGCATGCCGTTCCATGGCTATCGCTACACCGGACAGCGCTATGATTGCGGCGACAAAGTGGGATTCCTGCACGCGAACATCGCGGTCGGGTTGAGCCATCCGGATACCGCAGGCCCGTTGAAACAAATCTTGAAAGACCTGCAACTCTAGAAGCAGGCCCGCTGGGGACTCTGAAATGCGCGTTGCGATGATCGGCACAGGTTATGTCGGACTCGTGTCCGGGGCTTGCTTCTCGAACTTCGGCCATCACGTCGTGTGCGTCGACAAAGACGCGGACAAGATCGCACGGCTGAAGCGCGGCGAGATTCCGATATTCGAACCTGGCCTCGACGCGCTCGTCGCCGACAACGTAAAGGCGGGCCGCCTGGCGTTCACGACCGATCTCGCCGCCGCCGTTCCCGACGCAGAAGCCGTCTTCATCGCCGTCGGCACACCAAGCCGCCGCGGCGACGGTTTCGCGGACTTGAGCTACGTCTACGAAGCTGCCGCCGAAATCGCCGACGGCCTGAAGCACTACGCGGTCGTCATCACCAAATCGACCGTCCCCGTCGGCACCAGCAAAAAAGTCGCCGACATCATCCACGAACGCCGCCCGAACGCGAAGTTCGACGTCGCCTCGAACCCGGAGTTCCTGCGCGAAGGCTCGGCGATTGAGGACTTTCAGCGCCCCGACCGTATCGTCGTGGGTACCGAGAGCGAGCGTGCCCGCAACGTGATGCGTGCGCTCTACCGCCCGCTGTTCCTGAACGACAAAACGCCCTTCGTCTTCACGACGCGTGAGTCCTCCGAGCTCATCAAATACGCCGCCAACGCATTCCTCGCGATGAAGATCACCTTCATCAATGAGATGGCCGACATTTGCGAGAAATCGGGCGCCGACGTCCAGGACGTCGCGCGCGGTATCGGTCTCGACGGCCGCATCGGCTCGAAATTCTTGAATGCCGGCCCAGGCTACGGCGGCTCGTGCTTCCCGAAAGACACGATCGCACTCGTGCGCCAAGCGGACGAATGCGGTGCGCCGTCGCGCATCGTCGAAGCGGTCGTCGATGTGAATGCCAAACGCAAAAAGCGCATGGCCGACAAAATCGCGAGCGCGTTCGGCGGCGTGAAGGGCAAGACGGTCGCGATCCTGGGCGTGACGTTCAAACCGAACACCGACGACATGCGCGATAGCCCGTCCTTGGACATCATTCCGGCATTGCAGGCGGCGGGCGCCACGATCCGCGCTTTCGACCCGGAGGGGATGAAAGAAGCGGCAAAACTCCTGACCGGCGTCGCCTGGAGCGAAGACGCTTACGACGCGATGAACGGCGCCGACGGCGTCGTCATCCTCACCGAATGGAACGAATTCCGCGCGCTCGATCTGAAGCAGCTCAAAGCGAAACTGAAACGCCCGCTGCTCGTCGACCTGCGCAACATCTACACGCTGCGCGAAATGTCGGACGCGGGCATCGAATACCACAGCGTCGGCCGCCCGCCCGCTAAGCCGTAGGGGCTTAGGGAATCACACCCGCGAGCCGCAGCCTTGTGACGATCTGATCCGCCGCATCTTCCGCCGTAATGTCGACCGTGTGAACGTGAATCTCCGGCGCTTCCGGCACCTCGTACGGCGAGTCGATGCCGGTGAAGTTCTTGATCTCACCGGCCTTGGCACGTTTGTAGAGCCCCTTCGGGTCGCGCGTCATGCAGACCTCGATCGGCGTGTCGATGAAGACTTCCAGGAATTCGCCGGCCTCGACCAACTCGCGCGCCGTGCGCCGCTCGGACCGGAACGGCGAAATGAACGACACCAAGACGATCATCCCCGCATCGACGAACAGTTTCGCGGCCTCCGCCCCCCGGCGGATGTTCTCCACCCGGTTCGCGTCCGTGAAGCCCAAGTCGCGGTTCAACCCGTGCCGGACGTTGTCGCCATCCAAAATGTAGGTGTGATGTCGCAGGTCGTGCAGCTTGCGTTCCACGATGTTGGCGATCGTGGATTTGCCGGAACCCGACAACCCCGTGAACCACAGGATGACCGGCTTCTGCCCCTTCATCGACGCGCGTGCGTTCTTATTCACGTCGATCGCTTGCATGTGCACGTTCGTCGCGCGGCGCAGGCCGAACTCGATCATGCCGGCGCCAACAGTCCCGTTCGTGAACCGGTCGATCACGATGAACCCGCCGCCTTCGCGGCTCTCGCCATAGGGGTCGAACGCGAACGGCGCAGTGGTCGAGAAATTGCCGAAGCCGACCTCGTTGAGCGCCAGCGTCTTGGCCGCCAGATGCTCCAAACTGTTGACGTCGATCTTGTGCTTCAGCTCCGTGACGGACGCGGGCACTATCTTCGTCCCGATCTTGATCAGATATTGGCGGCCGGGCAGCAGTTCTTCTTCCGCCATCCAGAGCAGATGCGCCGCGAACTGGTCGGCGACCTCGGGCCGCGCATTGGGCTGGGCCACGACGTCGCCCCGCGAGATATCGACCTCATCCTTCAGCGTCAGCGTGACCGCATCGCCCGCAGCCGCCTCGCTAAGATCGCCGTCCATCGTCACGATCCGCGACACGACCGACGTCCGTCCCGAACTCGCAACCACGACCGGATCGCCCTGGCGTATCGTGCCGCTCGCGATCGTACCCGCGAAGCCGCGGAAGTCGAGGTTGGGCCGGTTCACCCACTGCACCGGCATGCGGAACGGCCGCGCCCGCCGGTCGGACTCGATATCGACCGTCTCGAGATGCGAAAGCAGCGTCGGCCCTTTGTACCAGCGAAACACGTCGCTGGGCGCGATCACGTTGTCGCCGCGCAGCGCTGACATCGGGATCGAAACGATGGACGCAAAGCCGAGCTTCGAGGCGAAAGCGCGGAACTGCTCGTCCCAAGCTTCGAACACCTCTTTGGCCTCTGCATCCCGCAAGTCGAGCTTGTTCACCGCAAGCACGACGTGCCGAATGCCCAAGAGCGAACAGATATACGCGTGCCGCCGCGTCTGCGTGAGCACACCCTTGCGCGCGTCGAGCAGGATGATGGCAAGGTCCGAGTTCGACGCACCGGTCGCCATGTTGCGCGTGTACTGCTCGTGCCCTGGCGTGTCGGCGACGATGAACTTGCGCTTTTCCGTCGCGAAAAACCGATAGGCGACGTCGATCGTGATGCCTTGCTGGCGCTCCGCCTCCAACCCGTCGAGCAGCAGCGCAAAGTCGATGTTCTCGCCGGTCGTGCCGTGCTTGCGGGAATCTTTCTCCAGCGTCTTCAGCTGATCTTCGAAGATCACCTTCGTGTCGTGCAAAAGCCGCCCGATCAGCGTCGATTTGCCGTCGTCGACCGAGCCGCAAGTCAAGAACCTCAGCAACGACTTGCCGTGCTGCTTGGCGAGATAGGCGCGCAGTTCGTCCGGGCTCATCAGAAATAGCCCTCGCGCTTCTTCTTCTCCATCGACGCGTTCTCGTCGTGATCGATCACGCGCCCTTGCCGCTCCGACGTGCGCGCGGTGAACATCTCGGCAACGATCTCTTCCAGCGTCACGGCCGGCGACTCGATCGCCCCGGTCAGCGGATAGCAGCCCAGCGTGCGAAACCGCACCAGGCGCTCTTCGACCTTCTCGCCCGGCAACAACTTCATCCGCTCGTCGTCGCGCATGATCAGCGCGCCGTCGCGCATCACCACAGGCCGCTTCGCCGCGAAGTACAGCGGCACGATCGGAATATTCTCGGCCAGGATGTATTCCCAGATGTCGAGTTCCGTCCAATTCGACAGCGGGAACACGCGGATGGATTCGCCCTTCTTGATCCGCGCGTTGAACAGGTTCCAGAGTTCCGGCCGCTGGTTCTTCGGGTCCCAGCCGTGCGCGGCGGTGCGGAACGAAAAGATGCGCTCCTTCGCCCGGCTCTTCTCTTCGTCGCGCCGCGCGCCGCCGAAGGCCGCATCGAAACCGTATTTGTCGAGCGCCTGCTTCAGCCCCTCGGTCTTCATCACCTGCGTGTGCACGGACGAACCGGAGTCGAACGGATTGACGCCGGCGCGCACCCCGTCTTCGTTGATGTGAACGAGCAGCTTCAGCCCCAACCGCTTCACCGTCGCGTCGCGGAACGAAATCATCTCGCGGAACTTCCACGTCGTGTCGACATGGAGCAGCGGGAACGGCGGCTTGGCGGGATAGAACGCCTTCATCGCCAGGTGCAGCATCACTGACGAGTCTTTGCCGATCGAATAGAGCATCACGGGGTTCGCGAATTCCGCCGCGACCTCGCGCATGATGAAGATGCTCTCGGCCTCGAGCCGCTTGAGATGCGGACTGCGGGTGCGCGTGACGGGGCTAGGCGCGGCCAACTCGTAGAATCCTCGAGTACGGGGAAAAAATGGTGCGCATCCCCTATTTGTGCAACCGCACAGTGTCAATCCGCGATCACACGGGAGCCACTGTGAAACCTAGGGCTTCACGAGACCAAGCTCGACCTCCAGCGCGGCGCAGAGCATTTGCCCGAGCGCGATGTGCATCTCCTGCACCCGCGCCGTCACAGCCGATGGGACGATGAGCGCATGGTCGGCCATCCGCGCTGCCTCGCCACCACCGCTGCCCGAAAAAGCGACAGCAACAAGTCCCATGGTCCGCGCGGTGGTGAGGGCCTTGACGATATTCGGGCTGCGGCCCGACGTCGTGATGCCGATGGCAATGTCGCCGCGCCTACCCAACGCCTCGATCTGCCGCGAAAAGATGTGTTCGAAGCCGAGGTCGTTCCCGGCCGCGGTCAGCGCCGATGTGTCCGTGGTCAACGCCAGCGCCGCCAACGCCGGCCGATCGGCCTTGTAGCGAATGGTGAACTCGGTCGCGAGATGCTGCGCGTCCGCCGCGCTGCCGCCGTTGCCGAAAAACAGCAACTTGCCCCCCGCCCTCAGCGAGGCGGCGCACGCCGTCACGACATGCGCAAAGGGTTCGCGCAAGGCGGCCTTCGTCGCTTGCGCCACGGCGATATGCTCGGCCCATTCGGAATCGAAGAGGTTCATGGGAGCCGAGTGTGGCCCCGCCCGCGCCCGTTCGCAACGCGCCCAGGGCGGATTGCTTAATTCACCGGCAAATACAGCAACCGGCCCTACCCCGCCTGGGCGATATAGTCCCGCATCGCATAGCGTTCGGCGTCGGTGTCTTCCATGCGGCGCTTCACGACGTCGCCGATTGAGACGATCCCGATCAACCGCCCGCCCTCGACGACAGGCACGTGCCGGAACCGTCCGACCGTCATCGTTTCCATGAGCGAGGCGGAGCTGTCGGTCAGCCGGCAGGTCGCGACCTCGCGCGTCATGATTTCGTCGATCGAACGGGTCAGCGCACCTGGCCCTCCTTGGGCGACCGCATGCACGACATCGCGCTCGGAAATGATGCCGATCACCTCGCCGGCCGCCCCGATCACGACGGCAGCACCGATGTGCTTCGTCGACAACAAGTCGCACACCTGCTGCAACGTCGCGTTCGGGTGGACGGTTTCGACCTTCGCGCCTTTGTGTTTCAGGATCGAGGCAACGGTCATGGCAGCTCCTTCTCTAACGAGAGCCGATCGGCACGGCCCACGGGCACACCGCGAGACGGCAACTGGAGCGTTCGGCTCTCGTTATTCAAAGCATGCGCCGAATTCTTGGTTCCGGCAATGCCCCTGCTTCGCACCGCACAAATGCGTGAGCAGAGTCACGCTTCCTCTGTGTACGGAAGGCTGCTCATGATGAACGTGCGAAACGTCACGTTGCCGGCAACACAACGTTATCGATCAACCGCACCGGGCCAAAGCGCACCGCGAGCGACACCAACGCGCCTGCTGGTCCAACCCGTTCAAGTTCGGCCAACGTCACGGGATCGGCAACACTCGCATACTCCGTCGTCGCACGTTTTTCGCCACCGAGGATCACGCCCATCCGCGCGCGCAAAGCTGCAGCACCGCGCTCGCCCGCCGCATGGGCATCGCGCACCGCGCTAAGCGCGCGCCAAAGCACCGGCGCCGCCGCTCGATCCTCAACCGTCAGCAGCGCGTTACGGCTGCTCATCGCAAGCCCGTCCCGCTCGCGTGTCGTCGGTCCCGCCACGATCTCGACGGCCAAGTCCAAGTCACGAACCATCCGCCGGATCACGGCAAGCTGCTGCGCATCTTTCTGTCCGAACACGGCATGCGTCGGCCGCACAATGTTGAGAAGCTTCGTCACCACCACCGCAACACCGTTGAAGTGCCCCGGCCGCATCGCGCCTTCGAGCGGCCGCGTCACCGGCCCAACGTCGATCGCAGTCGAAAATCCGTCCGGGTAAATCTCACGGGCCTCCGGCGCGAAGACCAGGTCGCATCCGGCGCCGCGCAGCATCTCGGCGTCCCGCTCCAGATCGCGTGGATAGCGCTCTAAGTCCCGCATGTCGTTGAACTGCGTGGGGTTCACGAAAATACTGACCGCGACGCGCGGGCAAAGCTGGCGCGCCAGCCTGACCAGGCTCAAATGCCCCTCGTGCAACGCCCCCATCGTGGGAACGAAGCCGAACGGCGCGTCGAGCGGTGCACGAACTTCGCGCATCGCGTCGATCGTACGAACCAGTTTCACGGTTCTTCGAAACCCTTAAGCGCTTCGGCCAGCGTTCCCGCCGCAATCGTCGAAGCATTCGTCCGAGCCGGAAACGTACCCGCTTCGACCTCCTCGCGATAGCTGCGCAGCGCCTCTTCAATCAACGCGCCGGCCTCCGCGAAGCGTTTCGCATGCCGCGGCGACTTTTCGAACAGACCCAAGATGTCGTGCCAAACCTGCACCTGCCCGTCGCAGCCCACGCCCGCGCCGATGCCGATCGTCGGAATCGAAAGCCGCTTCGTAATCGCTTCGGCCAACTCGATCGGCACAAGCTCCAGCACGATCCCGAACGCCCCCGCAGACTGTAGCGCCAGCGCATCCGACGTGATGCTGCGCGCGCCCGGTGCATCCTTGCCTTGCACGCGGATGCCGATTTGATGCGTCGCTTGCGGCGTGTAGCCGAGATGGCCCATCACCGGAATGCCGAGCTCAACGAGCCGCCGCACGACCTTCACGACCGGCCCGCCGCCTTCGACCTTCACGGCCTGAACGCCTGCCTCGCGCATCATCCGCCCCGCGGCGTTGATCGCATCGTCGATGCCCGAATAGGTGAGGAACGGCAGATCGCCGACGACCAGCGCCCGCTCCGTCCCGCGCACGACGGCGGAAGCGTGGCGCACCATGTCGTCCAGCGTCACGGGGATCGTCGTGTCGTGCCCCTGCATGACCATGCCGAGCGAGTCGCCCACGAGCAGCAGCTGAAACCCGGCCCGCTCCGCAAGCTTGGCAGAGGCAAAGTCGTAGGCCGTCACC
>JBKJZU010000435.1:0-2637 GCA_046715015.1 Micropepsaceae bacterium | reverse complement strand
TCATCTTCAATCAAGAGAATGCGGTCGGCCACCGTCGTTGTCCTTCAGCGGCCGGACGCCATCAGCGGTCCCAGTGTTGCGCGATCTTTGCGCGCTGCTCGGGCGTTAGAACCTCCGCCGCATCGGTCAACGCTTGGGTGAGGCGTTTGCTGGCCGTGTCGGCTGCCGCAATCTGCTCGGCACGGAAGGCTTCTATCGCGGCGCGATCGACGGTCGGTTGACGCAGGAGTTCGATGCCGCGCTTGCGCGCCTCATGCATCTTTTGGTGCAGCGGCAGGATGTCGGTCGCGAGCGCGGTCCCGATTACCGTCAGCTTTTGCTTCTGCTCAGCGGTGGCGTCGATGTGGCGCCCGAAGCGGTCGATCATGCGGCCCACATGTTCCTTCGCGCGGTCCGGCGTCATCTCGCCGTGCATGCGGTGATGGCCCCAGCCGCCCGGACCGCCGCCCCAATGGCGCGGACCGAAGCCGCCGTGACCCATCGCCGAAGTGGCAAGGCCGCCGCCGACAAGGCCGACGATCACTGCGCCGATCAGGGCGACATAGCCGAAGCCGCGGCGCGTGGGTTTTGTTTCGTCTGTCATTCGTCTTCTCCGTGTTGGGCCGATCTTATGCCCTGCCCTTCAGATGCGGCACCCGTGTTTCGTGCGGTTTGCGCGCGTGTAAAGTTTTGTTGCGGGAGGCGCCGGTCGTTAAGACAGGGAGCCCGCGTCATTTGGCGCGAATCCGCCGCTTATTCGGGGTTGTATGGCCCCCCTTCTGCGGTTCTAATCCGCCGCCTTTCCGCCCTTTTTGCGAGCACCTCCATGGCGCGCCTGACGATCGTCCCCGACAACACGAATATCGACTTCGTCCGGCAGCGGTATATCGCGTTCGCAGTCGACGGGTTCTTGGTCGTCGTCACAATCCTCTCGCTCTACTTCCAGGGGCTCAATCTTGGCATCGACTTCACGGGCGGCGTCGTGATCGAGGCGTCGAGCGAGAAGACGATCGACGTGGGCGCCTTGCGCGAGAAGCTGGCCGGTCTCGGCTTCGGCGAGGTCGCGATACAGAATTTCGGCACCGACAAAGACGTCCTCATTCGCGTGCAGCCGTCGCAACAGGTGACCGGCCAAGAGCAGGTCGTCGCCAGTAAGATCAAGGAAGCGCTTGGCCCTGGCTTCAAGATTAGCCGTCAGGAAGTGGTGGGACCGAAGGTTTCCGGCGAGTTGTTTCAGACCGGCGTGCTCGCCACCGTGCTCGCCATTCTCATGATCGCTGCCTATGTCTGGTTCCGGTTCGAGTGGCAGTTCGGCGTCGCCGGTATGCTTGCCACGGGACACGACGTTCTGGTCGCGGTCGGCATGTATTCGTTTTTCCAGTTCGACTTCAATTTGACCTCGATCGCGGCGCTCTTGCTGCTGGCGGGTTATTCGATCAACGACACGGTTGTGATCTTCGACCGGATTCGCGAGAACCGGCGCAAGTACCGGCAGATGCCGCTCGGTGAACTCATCAATTTGTCGACGAACCAGACGCTGGCGCGGACGTTCTTGACCAGCTTCACGACCTCGCTGTCCGTCGTTCCGCTGATCCTGTTCGGCGGCGAGGCGTTGTTCGGGTTCGGTGCCACGATCTTGTGGGGCATCGTCATCGGCACCTATTCGTCGATCTTCGTGGCCTCGTGTCTCTTGCTCTATATGCCGACGATCAAGATGGGTGGTCAGCCGCGCCAGAACACGGCCGGCGCTCAGGTTTAGCCGAAATAGGCCCAGCCCATTCGCAGGGCGGTCAGGCAGAGGAACGTCCCGAACGCGAGGCGGAGTGCGCGCCGCGACAGGCTGTGCGCGATGGCGACGCCCCATGGCGCCGCCACGATCGTCGCCGGCACGATGAGCGCGAGGCCGATCAGGCTCACAAAGCCCAACGAGTAGGGCGGCAGGCCCGGCGCGTTCCAGCCGCTCACCATCATCCCGATTGCGCCGGGTACGGCGATGATGAGGCCGAAGCCCGCCGCGGTTGCCACCGCGCGGTGGATGGTCGCGCCGAAGAGCGTCATCACCGTCACACCGAACGTTCCACCGCCGATCCCCATCATCACCGAAAGACAGCCGTTGGCGAGCCCGAGCGGCCAACTCCAGATACCCTTCGGCACATCGTCGCCGAGGCGCCAGTCTTCGCGGCCTATGAGCATGAAGAGGCCGAGCGCGCCTGCGCCGCCCGCGAACACGCCGGTCAATCCCTTGCCGCCGACGAGAACCGCGAGCCACGTTCCAATGAGAACGCCGAAGAACGTCGGCAGCGCCCACGTGCGCAGCACGGCCCAATCGACCGCGCCCTTCTTGTTGTGGCTCAAGGTGGAGCGGATCGAGGTCGGAATGATGGTCGCAAGCGACGTGCCGACCGCGAGCGGCATGCGCACCGCCTCATCCACACCTAGGAACGCGAGGGCTTGGTAGAGCACCGGCACCAGAACGATGCCGCCACCGACGCCGAGCAGGCCAGCGACTGTGCCCGCGATCAACCCCGAGAGACCGATGGCCACGCCGAGTGCGACGAGTTCGCCGGTGGAGACGGCCGCGAATGTGTCCACGCTCATGCGTGGCGGTCTTCGGCGAGAGGCCTAAACACGAAAATCGAATCCGTTAGATGCGTTTGC
>JBKJZU010000434.1:0-4284 GCA_046715015.1 Micropepsaceae bacterium | reverse complement strand
CGCAAGCGCAGCGGATCGAGGCGCAGCTTCGGGACGGGTTAGCGGGCGCACGCGGGTTACCGCATGTGCGCGATGTGCGTGTGAAAGGCGCGATCGGCGTCATCGAGCTCGATGGCGCCGCTCCGCGGTCGCTGCGTCAGAAGTTCATCGACAAGGGTGTGTGGATCAGGCCTTTCGGCAACATCGTTTACACGACCCCGCCGTTGACGATCTCCGACGGCGACCTCGCAACACTGACGCAGGCGATGGTGTCTGTTGTGCGGGACGCGGGCTGACGATGCGGTTGGACCTTGAGCCGCCGGATGATCCCGCTTATCGGGCGAAGGTTTGGGCTGCGAGCTTGGTGTTGGTGCTGACGGCACTTGTTGTTGTGGCGGTTGTTTGGGCTTTTGCGATCACCTATCTGCGGCCGGTTATCGGATTCGGTGCGGTCGTTGTGGTCGCTGCCGTTGCGGGCGCCTTGAGTTTCGGTATCGGGCGCGTCGTCACGTGGCTCGCCCGCGGGTAACAAAGGGCTTGCGCGGCGTGGGCGGGCTGTCGATAGCTAGATGACCCTCAAATCAGCTGGCGCCGTGACCCATGACTCGTTCGTTCGATAAGTCGAAATTGCCGTCCCGCCACGTGACCGAGGGGCCGGCGCGGGCGCCGCATCGCTCGTACTACTACGCGATGGGACTGACAGCTGAGGAGATCGCGCAGCCATTCGTTGGGGTCGTGTCGTGCTGGAACGAGGCGGCGCCCTGCAACATCGCGCTGATGCGTCAGGCGCAGTCGGTCAAGAAGGGTGTGAAAGAGTCGGGCGGTACGCCGCGCGAGTTCTGCACCATCACGGTCACCGACGGCATCGCGATGGGGCATCAGGGGATGAAGTCGTCGCTGGTCAGCCGCGAGGTGATCGCTGATTCCGTCGAACTTACCGTGCGCGGGCATTGCTACGATGCGATCGTTGGCCTTGCGGGGTGCGATAAGTCGCTGCCCGGTCTCATGATGGCGATGGTGCGGCTCAACGTGCCGTCGGTGTTCATGTATGGCGGCTCGATCTTGCCAGGGAAATTCAAGGGCCGCGACGTTACCGTCGTCGATATCTTCGAAGGTGTGGGGCAACACGCGGCCGGCAAAATGTCGGACGAAGATCTGCACGATCTTGAATGTCACGCTTGTCCGGGCGCCGGCGCGTGCGGCGGGCAATTCACCGCGAACACGATGGCATGCGTGTCGGAGGCGATGGGTTTGGCGTTGCCCTACTCCGCCGGACCGCCTGCCGAATACACATCGCGCGACGAGTACGGCACGGCGAGCGGCAAGGCGGTGATGGATCTTTTGGCGCGCGGTATACGCCCGCGCGATATCGTGACGCGTAAGTCGCTGGAGAATGCGGCCGTCGTGGTGGCTGCGACGGGTGGCTCAACAAACGCAGCGCTGCATCTGCCTGCGATCGCGCATGAAGCGGGGATCGACTTCGACCTGTTCGCGGTTGCCGAGGTGTTCAAGAAGACGCCGTATCTCGCCGATCTAAAACCCGGTGGGCGGTTCGTCGCGAAGGATATGTACGAGGCTGGCGGCGTGCCCGTGTTGCTGAAGACGCTGCTCGACGGCGGCTATCTGCACGGTGATTGCATCACGGTGACAGGCAAGACGTTGGCCGAGAATTTGGAACATGTGCAGTTCAATTCGAGCCAGGAAGTCATTCGTCCGGTTTCGAAGCCGCTGTCGCCGACGGGCGGCGTGGTCGGGTTGCGCGGATCGCTGGCGCCGGATGGCGCGATCGTGAAGGTGGCGGGGCTGCAGCACTTGCAACACCGCGGGCCCGCGCGCTGTTTCGATTGCGAGGAAGATGCGTTCGCCGCTGTGCAGGAGCGGCGCCTCCAGCACGGCGACGTGATTGTCGTGCGCTATGAGGGCCCGAAGGGCGGTCCCGGCATGCGCGAGATGCTGTCGACAACAGCGGCGATTTACGGCCAAGGCGAGAGTGAACACTACGCGCTGATTACGGACGGCCGGTTCTCCGGCGCGACACGCGGCTTGTGCGTTGGGCACGTCGGGCCGGAAGCGGCCGAGGGCGGGCCGATCGGACTCATCAACGACGGCGACATCATCGTCATCGACGCGACGAAGGGAACGATCGACGTGGAACTCTCCGCGGATGAACTCGCGCGCAGGAAAGCCGCGTGGAAGCCGCGCAAGACGATCTATACGTCTGGCGTCTTGTCTAAGTATGCGGCGGGCGTTGGACCCGCGCGCGCGGGCGCCGTCACGCACGCGGGTGGACAAGGTGAAGGGCATGTCTACGCCGACATCTGACGCCGTGCTGTCGGCACTTCAAGTCGAGCTGCATGCGTGGCGCGGGCACAAGCCGCAGCTGCGCGGCGGGCTTGAGAAGTTAAGTGGTGGCGAGTCAAGTCAGTGCTTCGGGTTCGAGTTGGCCGAAGCCTTTTCCGGTGTTCCAAGGTTCCTTGTGCTGCGGCTCACGCAAGACGATCGCTCGGCTGCGCGCGAGGTTGCAATTCAGCGAGCCGTTTACAAGGAGGATTTCCCGGTGCCGGCAATCTTTCACGCTGGCACCTCTGTCAGCGCGTTCGGCCGGCCCTACGCGATCATGGAGCGGGTGGTGGGGCGCGATCCTGTAAGAGATGGCGCAGTGCGGCGTGTTCCGGACATCTTGGGGACCGCGATGGCACGCCTGCATACGTTGCCCACGGAGCGGCTCCGCGCCGCCGTGGCGGCTCAGGGTATTTCGGTCGGCGAAGTGGAGGTGGCGCGGGTACTAGAGGACGTTGCGCGCGACGGTTGGGCCGGCAGGTCTACGCGGTGGTTTGAACGCAATTCAGTTTTGAGTGGTGCGCGCGTTCTCTGTCATGGCGATCTACACCCTCGCAATCTATTGCTCAACCGGGGTGTGCTTACGGCGATGGTTGACTGGGAGATTGCCGTGTTCGCACCTCGCGAATACGATGTCGCGCGCACCGAGCTGTTGCTTTTGCTCATGCCCGGCGTAGGTAGGACGGTGCTGCGGCCGCTCGTACGTCTTCTTGGGCAGCGCGCGGCTGCCCGGTTTGTCGATGGCTACCGCGCACACGCGCCGATCGACGAGACGATGCTCCATCGCTGTCGCGCGTTGCATGTCTTGAGACTGATCGCGCTACTGCGTTCGGGCGATGGAGCCGAGGGCGTCCGGCGGATGTGGCAACCGTTTGCTGCAACGTTGGCACGGCGCTGGATGCAGTTGACCGGAGAGCGCGCGTAGGCAGCACTTGGGTTGCATTCATCCTTCGCTCTTGCCGCGTTGAAAGCGCGGGAACTTGTCGGCGGTGTCAAACCACGACACGTGACTCTCGTGCCAAATGTGGAACGTTGGCGGGACTTGCGCCGGATCGTCGAGGGTTGCGGTGTTGATGCCGAGGCTTGCTGTCGCGTCGTCCTCGCGGAACAGGAGGTACGTTCCGCAGTCGCCGCAGAACTCGCGGGTTGCGCGCATCGATGCGCGGTAGCCTTTCGGTTTTCCTTTTGTGTACGCGAACCCGGACGGGGCGATCGCGAACCAGGCGACGACCGGTGCGCCGCTTTGGCGTTGGCATGTGCGGCAGTGGCAGTAGGCGCTGTCTTCGATCTCGCCATTGAGGCGATAGCGGATCGCGCCGCAGAGGCAACCGCCGTCGAGCGCTTTCGTCATAGCGCGAGCTCGCACCAAATCGGTACGTGGTCGGATGGTTTCTCCCAGGCGCGCGTGTGCTTGTCGATTGCGCAGGTTTTCAGGCGGTCGGCGGCTTGCGGCGAGAGCAGCAGGTGGTCGATGCGCAGGCCGTTGTTCTTCTGCCAGGCGCCCGCTTGGTAGTCCCAGAACGTGTATTGGTGAGGCGCGGTGTTACAGCTGCGGAAGGCGTCGGTGAAGCCGAGGTTCACGAGTTGGCGCAGCTTGCGGCGCGTTTCGAGCTTGAACAGCGCGTCGTTGATCCAGGCGTTCGGATCGTACACATCGTCGGGCGTCGGGATGATGTTGTAATCGCCGGCGAGGACGAGTGGTTCTTCCTGTTCCAGCAATTTGGACGCGCGCGCGATCATGCGGTCCATCCATTTGAGCTTGTAGGGGTACTTGTCCGTGTCCGGCGGATTCCCGTTCGGGGCGTAGATGGAGGCGACGCGGACGGCGCCTTGCTTGGTCACGATCGTGCCTTCAATGTAGCGGGCCTGCTCGTCCGTGTTGTCGCCCGGGAGGCCGAGTTGCACGTCCTCGATCTTGTGCTTCGAGATGAGGGCGACGCCGTTGTAGCTCTTCTGGCCCAAGAT
>JBKJZU010000433.1:0-2672 GCA_046715015.1 Micropepsaceae bacterium | reverse complement strand
GAAAAAGGGGCCGCTTTGGCGACAACTCCGAAATCAACGTGACGCCGTTCGTGGACGTCATGCTGGTGCTGCTCATCATTTTCATGGTCTCCGCGCCGCTCGCCACGATCAGCATTCCGCTCGACTTGCCGCCGCCGGACCCCAACCAGCAAATCGTTGATCCGGTAGAACCCGTCTTCGTCAGCTTGCAGGACACCGGCATCATCAACGTCGGCACGCAAAGCACCGGCGAAATCCAGGCAGATTTCGCGACGCTGTCCGCCGCCGTCGCCGAGAAGACCGGTGGCGACAAGGAACGCAAAATCTTCATCCGCGCCGATCAAAAGGTGATCTACGCCGACGTCATGCGGCTGATGGATGCCATCGATCACGAAGGTTACAAGAATAAGGCGCTCGTCGCCGAAGACGTCGTCGACTGAGTCTGAGTTCTCGCTGATCGAGAAGAAGGGGTTGGGTTTCCGGCCCTTTTTTTGTTGCGCCTTGCGGCGTCGGGCCAATCGCCTAAGCTCGATCTGTCCGGCAACCGTCGCGACGGAGGGAACCATGGCAGCCAACATCGGAACAGCGCAGCCGCGCGGCCACCGCGCCAATGCGGAAGTGAACGTCACGCCATTCGTCGATGTGATGCTTGTGCTGCTCATCGTGTTCATGGTGGCCGCACCGCTCGCAACCGTCTCGGTGCCGATCGACTTGTCCATACCGGGAGGGCCAGCCGTGAAAACGGACCCGGTGTTCGTCTCGCTGCAGGAGAACGGCACGATCAATGTCGGAACGCAATCATCCGGCGAGACAGCGGCGAACTGGGCGACGCTCGGCGCGGCGCTCCGCGAAAAATCGGCTGGCGACCCCACGCGGCGCGTGATGGTACGAGCCGATCAAGGGGTGGCCTACGCGGACGTCATGCGTCTGATGGATGCCCTCGACCGGGGCGGCTACAAGGACAAAACGCTGGTCACCGAAGACCTGGTAGACTGACACTTTCGCCGCAGATCGGCCTCTTGTTCGAATCTGTCGTCCGTGACTATCCTGGCGAACGGAAATAACCGTAGCTGGAGGCCAGCACATGAACGTTGCTCAAGGGCGCCCGCGTACCTGGACGCCGCAAATCATCCTGTTCTCGATCGTGCTCCACGCAGTCGTGCTCTACTACGTTGCCGTCGCGTTCAAAGTGGTGCCGCCAATTGTCGGACCCGATGAGCCGCCAACGTTCGAAACGATCGTCCTCCCACCACCGGTCCCGCCGAAGATCGTCGAACCCGAAAAGATAGAGCCTCGGATCCGTCCGCGCTTGCCTGAGACCTCCCCGGTGACACCGACTGTTGAACCGATCCGCTTTCCTCCGCAGCCACCGGCCGTATCGACCGCGAACGCGGGGACCTTGGTTCTGAATCAGCCGATCGACGAACTGCCCGTCGTCCAGGGCCTACCGCGCTATCCGCGTATCGCCCAGGATCGGCAGATTGAGGGAAAGGTACGGCTCTCGATCACCATCATGCCGGATGGAAGTGTGCGCGACGTACGCGTGATCGGCGCCCGGCCGAACGGCTACTTCGAGGCTGAGGCTCTACGTGCTGTTCAAGGCTGGCGTTACAAACCGTCGAACGTCATTCGCCAGAACGTCATTGTCGACATCGACTTCGTGCTTGCTTGATCACACGAACGGTGCAAGCAACGCCGCCACCGCGATGATGCCGTAGGCCACGCGGCGGTAGGTCTCCTCGGATGCCTTATCGAACAGGCGGCTGCCCACCCACACGCCTAAGATCGATGCGGGCAAACACAGCGCTGCCAAGAGCGCGACCTCGCGCGTGAGGAAACCCTGCGCGCCGTAGATCACGGCCGACGCCACATCGACGATGAAGAAATAGCAGATGACCGTCGCACGCAGCGCCGCCGAACTGTCGTCGCCGGCCAGGTAATAGAGAACGATTGGCGGCCCGCCGACGCCCGATGCCCCGTTCGCCACACCCGAGAGCAAGCCGGCGCCAGCGAGGCCACCGGTAGTCTTCGCGCCGTGCCGCCGCACGCGCATCGCGAGAAGCACGAGGAACACGACGATCAGCAGCGAGATGCCGAGCCGCAACGTATATCCAGGCACGACGGCCAGCAGCCACGCGCCGATCGCCAAACCGGGCAGCGCCGCCGCCGACATGACGCCGATCTCGCGCCACACGACGAGCCGCACCGCGGCCGGCAACAGCTGAAACGAAAGCACGATCTCGAGCAAAATGACGAGAGGCACTGCCTCCGTCAGCGGATAAAGCGCGGCCAGGGTTGGAGCGAGCACCATCGCCGACCCGAACCCCGAGAAACCGCGTAGCACACCGGCAAACGCCACCAACGCGATGGCGATCGCCGTCGTTGGCGTCATGAGCGGCGCGATGAGTTCAAGCATCGCGTGCCAGCGCGTTTCAGTACTCCACCATGCTCTTGAACCCGCCCCAGAACATGCGCATGCCGTCGAACGGCATGTTTTTCGGCGGTGTCGCCATGCGCGGGTCTTTCATGACCTTCGCATTGATACGGTCACGGTCTTTGCGCGACTTATAGGTGATCCAGGCGAAGATCACGGTCTCGCCGTCCTTCAACTTCACCGCCTGCGGAAACGACGTCACTTTGCCGGGGCTGACATCGTCGGCGACGCATTCGGTGTAAGACAGCGCGCCATGATC
>JBKJZU010000432.1:0-5846 GCA_046715015.1 Micropepsaceae bacterium | reverse complement strand
GAGGGTTCGATCGCGCGTTCGCATGGGCGTCTGAAAGCGGAGCTCGACCGGCCGTTCATCGCGCTCGCGCACGAGATGGGGTTTGCACATGTGCAGCTGCTCGCGGCGGGCGCAGCACGTTCGCCTGATCTGAAGGCCGCCGCCTATCCGCTGATGCGGGTGAAGCCGAGCGACGGGTGGCAGGTCGATCCTGCGATCGTGCATGCAATCGCACGGCAGGAGAGCAAGTTCGAAATGCGGGTCGTGAGTTCGTCCGATGCGCGTGGGCTCATGCAGGTTCTGCCCACGACGGCGGCTGGCACGATGAAGGACACGACGCTCGACAATCCGGGTGCTAAGGCGAAGCTGTTCGATCCGGCGTTCAATCTGAGCGTGGGCCAGCGCTACGTGAAGAAGATGTCCGAGTTCGCGCAGCCGGACGGGAACCTGTTCCATCTTGTCGTCGCCTATAACGGCGGGCCCGGCAATTTGCAGAAGTGGCTGAAAGAGGTGGAGCATCGCGGCGATCCGCTACTCTTCATCGAGAGCATCCCGTCGCGCGAGACACGTGGTTATGTGGAGCGGGTGGTTGCGAACTATTGGATCTATCAAGACCGGCTCGGCGAGCCCAAGACCACGCTCGATCAAGTCGCGCGCGGCGAGTGGCCGGTGATGACGCCGTTCGACCGGCAGCGCGTCGCCTCGCTCACCCACTAAGGAGCCCAATGTCCGCAAGCCGCATCGACGAGACAAAGCCGTTTCTCCCCGTGCGCATCGCGGTGCTCACCGTTTCGGACACGAGGACGAAGGAAAACGACACCTCCGGCGACACTCTGGTCGAGCGGCTGACCGGTGCAGGTCATGTGCTCGCCGATCGCGCGCTGCTGCGCGACGACGCGGTGGCGATCCGCAACCAGCTGACGAAGTGGATCGTCTCGGGCGAGGTCGACGTGATCATCACGACGGGCGGCACGGGTTTGACCGGGCGCGACGTCACCGTCGAGGCGATGCGGCCCCTGTTCGAGAAAGAGATCGAGGGGTTCTCCGTGATCTTCCATCAACTTTCGTATGAGAAGGTCGGCACGTCGACGATCCAAAGCCGCGCGTGCGCGGGGCTTGCACGCGGGACGCTGATGTTCGCCCTGCCTGGTTCGACCGGTGCGGTGAAGGACGGGTGGGACGGGATCCTGAAATGGCAGCTCGACGCGCGCCACAAGCCCTGCAATTTCGTCGAACTGATGCCGCGGTTCGAGGAACATTTGGCGGCGGACAAGCGGAAGAAGTAGGCTGGACGCCGGACCGCGGGAAATTGACGTCGTGAGGGGCTCAGTCATGTTACAAAAAACGTCGCTCGCCGTTATGCTTGCGCTCTCGATAGCGACGGTCGCTGCAGCCGAGTTCAAGACATTCGACTATTCTCTGTTCGGCGACATCTCGCAAAAAATGGCGGCGGCGACCGCCAAGTTCGACCGGCTGTTGCTGCGCGCGAAGGTCGGCGTGCCGGACAAATCCGTCGCGCCAAAGGACTTGGTCTTCACCATCGCGCGTGTCGCCGGACCGCTGACGCTGCGGCCTGCCGCGGATGGAACGCTGGCCCTTCCCAACGATCCGGAGCTCAAGGCGGAGAACCCGAAGGTCACGGTCAATGTGCCGAAGGACACGAAACTCGCCCTAACGCTCGAGCTGCAGCTTCGCTTGAGCGACCCGCGAACATTTCCCTACAGCGACATTGACGTCGCGTTCAAGCAAGCCAATGCGCTTGCAGTCGAACAAGCGGGGGCCTTGTCTTGGTTCGCACCGGAAGCAAAAGGCGCGCGCATTCGCTGCGGCGCGGAGTGCACCGCAACGGTGGCCGATGGACGCCAGCCCATTCGCGCCGATAAGAATGGCGACGTCGTCATCCCCGCCGAAGCGAAACTGCGCACCGCCAACCCATCGATTACGCTTTCGCATCCAGCAACCGCCGCTTGGCCGATGCTCTAGCCTAGGCAATCGACCGCCACTCATAGAGCACGTCCGGTTCGCCCGCTTCGTTCGCCGATCCGTCGCCGAACTCGATCGGTTTGAAGCCGTGGTGTTCGTAGAAGGCCCGGGCGCGGCTGTTCACGGCGAAGGCGTAGAGCGTGATCTTTTGGGGGCTCAGCTCTTTCGCCTTGTCCAACAGCTTCGTGCCGATGCCGCGGCGGTATTGGCCGGGCATGAGGTAGAGGTGGTCGATGTGCTGGCCCACGAGCGCCATCATGCCGACGATGCGGCCCGCTTCCACAGCCACCCACATGTCGCTCAACGGGAAGACTTGGTTGGCGATGAAGGCACGCGTTTCTTGTGGCGTGTGAAGCGCGGCCAAGAATGGAAGCGCGTCGGCTTGCGACGCGATGAAAACTTCCGCCACCTCGGCGACGTCGCCTGCCGTGGCTTTGCGTATTTCAATAGCCATTGGCGCCATCATTCACGGGCGCGGCATGTTTGCCCAGCGGCAAGGCGCCACCTCACGGAGATTTTCATCGGCCCCATATCTAGGGCTCGGCGGCGCTCCCATCGGTGGAGAACAAGATGCGCGATTTCTTGCGCGGCTGCCTCGTTTGGCTTTTCGGGTACCCCTTAAGCGTTGTTGTGGCGACCACGGTGCTCACCGCGCCGGTTTGGTTGATGTCGCACTTTCCCTTCGATGAGAGCGTCAGGATGGTGCTGGGCGCTGCTCCTGTGGTCGGCTTTTTCGCGTTGCTCCCCGCCCTCCTCACGCAGTCGTCGCCGCATGTCTGGCCTTATGTAGCGGCCGGAGCGCGGACGGGCGCTTGGTGCGGACTGCTGGCGATGAGTATATTTGTCATCGTTTTCGTGGCCGTGATCCTTCGCGAGGTGATCCAGATGCTGGCGCACGGACATACATCGCCCGAAATGCCGGGCGTTCTATTGGCGACTTTGGCCTGGATCGTCGGCGCTATCGCTGTGTCTGCCGTGGCGGGCGCGACGGGCGTGTTCGTTTTCGGGCTCGTGGCTTCCGGTCCCGCGCAACGCGAGGCACTGGCGTCCTAAAGCCAAGTTTGATATGAGGCGCGCCCATGACGATGGCTCAACGCGCTTCGAACCGACGCCGCACTCTCTCTTTCGAGGGCGGGTAGCAGCACGTTCATTGTGACGATGTGAGTGTTCAACCCCGCCGGTGTTCGTGCGGGGTTTTTTGTTGCCATCGTTTCCCTCCGTTCACCGGCGCTTTTCGTGAGGTCAATGCCCGTGAATTGGAAACCGCCGAATGGGGAACTGAGCGCGCTTGCCGCGCGGGTTGAGGAGGTGTGCCTCAACGCGTGGCCCGCGCCGCAAGAGCTTCACTACGACGGGTGGCTGATCCGCCTAGCCGACGGTCAGACGCGGCGTTCGAACTCGGTCAACATCTTGCGTGACGGCCTGCTGCCCATCGACGAGAAGATCGACTACTGCGAACGCGTCTATCGCGGGCACGGACTGCCATCGCATTTTCGTATTCTGTCGACGGGTTCGCGCGCGCTGGACGCGCTGCTTGAGGCGCGCGGGTACGATGCGCAGGATGAGACGAGCACATTGTTCATGGATTTCGCGCGACACACGATCGGCGTCGCTGGCGGCAACGTTGAACTGATCGTCGGCGCGCCGACGGCCGAGTGGCTGTCCGCGCGCGCTCGCATCAGCGGACAGACGCAGGGCGAAACGCGCAAGGTCGAGAAGATTCTGCAGCACCTTGCGCTGCCTGCCGTCTTCGCCTCCGTTTGTGACGATGACGGCGTCATTCGATCGATCGCAAAGGGGGC
Source organism: Micropepsaceae bacterium (assembly GCA_046715015.1). Lineage (GTDB taxonomy): Bacteria > Pseudomonadota > Alphaproteobacteria > Micropepsales > Micropepsaceae > SZUA-430. The sequence continues at coordinate 2,082 of JBKJZU010000432.1, read as the reverse complement.
CGTGCATGGCGGAATCGTTTGCCTCAATCTCGTGGCGACGGAGGCGGCTCATCGCCGGCGCGGGCTATCGCGGGATTGCCTGATCGCCGTGGTGGATTGGGCGCAGCGCGAGGCCAGCGCAACGGGCGCGTGTCTGCAGGTCGTTTCGGCGAACACGCCAGCGATCAGGCTTTATGAGCAGCTTGGGTTCGACCAGGAACTCTATCGCTATCACTATCGTCATCGCGCGCTCGGAGAATAGTTCTTGTTTTGTTCTACACATCTGCTAAGCTGCCGCGATGGCGAAAAACATAGTTGGATACGGGCCGAGGCAGGCCGGAGAGGATGAGTTCGCCGCGCATCCTTCGGGTGTGAAGGGGCGCGGGACGTTCTCGAATATCTCCGGGCGGTTCGAGAGCCAGCATCGCGTGTTGATGGACGACGGTTGGGGGACACTTGAGGACGATGCGCCGAAGCTGAAAACCACCGTCGCGATCGATGCGACGCGCACGATCATCGCGCGCAACTCGTCGCCGGACATTCCGTTCGATCGATCGATCAATCCCTATCGCGGGTGCGAGCATGGCTGCGTCTATTGTTTCGCGCGGCCGACGCATGCGTATCTCGGCCTTTCGCCGGGACAGGATTTCGAGAGCCGGTTGTTTGTGAAACCGAAAGCGGCGCAGCTGTTGGCGCAGGAGCTGCGCAAACCCGGCTATCAGGTGCGCACCATGGCGCTCGGCACGAACACCGATCCCTATCAGCCGATCGACGAGAAATATCAGATCACCCGCGAGGTCTTGAAGGTGTTGCGCGACTTCCGGCATCCGGTCGGGATCGTGACGAAGTCGAACCGCGTGCTGCGCGACATCGACATCCTGGCCGAGATGGCGAAGGACAACCTCGCGCGGGTGGCGATTTCCGTCACGACGCTCGACCGCGAGCTTGCGCGGACGATGGAACCGCGCGCACCGACGCCGGAGCGGCGTATCGAGGCGATTCGCGAACTGACCGCGGCCGGTGTGCCCGCGACGGTGATGACGGCACCGATGATCCCGGCGCTCAATGATCACGAGATGGAAGCGATCTTGGAGCGTGGGCATGAGGCGGGCGCGCAGCATGCCGGATACGTCGTGCTCAGGCTCCCGCTCGAGATCAAGGATCTGTTCCGCGAGTGGCTCGAGGCGAACCAACCGGGGCGGGCGTCGCATGTCATGTCGCTGATCCGCTCTATGCGGGGCGGCAAAGACTACGACGCGGAATGGGGAAAACGCATGAAAGGGTCCGGGGTTTACGCGGAGCTGATCGCCAAGCGCTTCAAGCTCGCTTGCGATCGGCTTGGACTCAATCAATGGTGGACGCCGCTGCGGACTGATTTGTTCAAGCCGACACCGGCGCCGGGAGATCAGCTGCGGCTCCTCTGATGGAGCACCCGCGTTGCCGAGTTTCACCCGCGAACGGAAAATCGAAGGACCGGTCGCGGGGATCGACGAGGCGGGTCGCGGGCCGCTTGCGGGACCGGTTTATGCGGCCGCAGTGATTTTGGACCCGGCGCGGTTGCCGCGGGGGTTGGACGATTCCAAAGCGATGACGCCGGATGCCCGCGAAAAGGCGTACGTGAAGATCATGGAGCGTGCGCTCGCGGTCGGCGTTGGCGTTGCCGATGTCGACGAGATCGACGCGATCAACATCTTGCAGGCCACGATGCTTGCGATGCGGCGAGCGGCCGAACAGCTTTTGCTCGCGCCGGTCGCGGCGCTGGTGGACGGAAACCGTGCGCCGGCCCTCGCTTGTCCGGTTACGACAATCATCGACGGCGATGCGAAGTCGATGTCGATCGCCGCGGCGTCGATCATCGCCAAGGTCACGCGGGACCGGGTGATGTGCGCGCTCGATGCCGCGCATCCGGGCTACGGCTGGACGAGCAACAAAGGGTATGGCACGCCCGATCACCTGGCGGCGCTCGACCGGCTCGGCCCATGCGCACAGCACCGCAAGAGTTTCGCGCCTGTGGCCCAACTGAAACTGTCGTTCGGGATGTAAGCCCCTATCCTGCGCCGCTCACGCGGGGAGTCCAAGATGCTGACGCTGCTCGGCGTTGCG
>JBKJZU010000431.1:0-3407 GCA_046715015.1 Micropepsaceae bacterium | reverse complement strand
CGCCATGAGAGCCTGACCGGCGACGAGCGCGAGGCGCACGACACGGCCGAGCAGATCGCCGCCGAGCTTCTGGCGCTGTCGCCGCTCACCGATTTCGAGACGCGACTTGGTGCGGTGCGCGAAGAACTGAACGAAGCGCGCGGTGCGTTTTCGATCGCGAAGGCGCGGCACGACGGCGTCGAGCGCGAGACGCGGGCGCGGCAGCAGCGGTTGCAAGCGATTGCGGCCGACATCGATGCTTGGGAACAACGCATCGCGGTGGCGAGCGGCCAGATCGAGGCGCTGGCCGCGCGCGAGACGGAAGCGCGGAGCGAACTCGCGGAGCTCGAGCACATTCCGGTGCAAATCGCCGAGAAGCGGACGAAGCTGTTCGAGTTGCTGGCGGAAGCGGAAAGCGCGCGCAGTGCGGCGACGGACGCGATGGCGCAAGCGGAGAGCGCGTTGAAGGCCGCTCAGTCTGCTTCGCGGATGGCCGATCACGCGCTGGCGCATGCGCGGGAAGAACGCGCACGTTGCGATGCGGTTCTGTCGGCGCAGCAGGAGCGTTTGGCGGAGTCGGTGGCGCGGGCGCGCGACACGCTCGACTGCGCGCCGGAAGAATTGGCGGCGAAGGCCGAGCATGCGTCGGGCGATGCCCTGCCCGCGCTGGATGCGGCCGAGCAGCGCGCCGAGAAATTGAAGCGCGAGCGCGAACAGCTGGGCGGCGTGAACCTGCGCGCGGAGGAAGAGGCCGAGGAGTGCGAGACGCGGCTGACCACGTTGCAATCGGAGAAGAACGATCTTGAGGAGGCGATCAACCGCCTGCGTCAGGGTATCGGCTCGCTGAACAGAGAAGGCCGCGAGCGTTTGCTTGAGGCGTTCGACCGCGTGAATGCGAATTTTGCGAAACTGTTCACGTCGCTGTTCGGCGGCGGCGAGGCGCGGCTGACCTTGACCGAATCCGACGATCCGCTGGAGGCGGGGCTTGAGATTCTGGCACGACCGCCGGGCAAGAAGCTGCAAACCATGTCGCTGCTTTCGGGTGGCGAGCAGGCGTTGACGGCGATGGCGCTGATCTTCGCCGTGTTCCTGTGCAATCCGGCGCCCGTCTGCGTGCTGGACGAAGTCGACGCGCCGCTGGACGACGCGAACGTCGAACGCTTCTGCAACCTGCTGGACGAGATGACCCGGATGACCGAGACACGGTTCCTGGTCATCACGCACCACGCGCTGACCATGTCGCGGATGGACCGACTCGTCGGCGTGACCATGCAGGAACGCGGCGTCAGTCAGCTTGTTGCAGTGGACTTGGCGGGGGCAGAACGGGTGCTTTCGGCGGCTGCCGCAGAGTAAAACCCGCGGTCTCTTTGCGCTGCGACGTTGCGTCTGGGTGATGCGGGTTGCCTGCCGCCCGGAAAGGCTTGGAAATCCTGGCATTTTCGGCTGTTTGCAGCGCAGCAACTTGCTTGACGCTTGGGTCACGCACTCATATGTTCCGCGCGGATTTCGGAGGGGGTTTTGTGCGGCCCCAAGGGCCTTTGGCAACTACCCAATCAGGTCCCGACGACGATCCCGGCCAGAAGCGTCTCGACGATCTGGGCCGGCAGATCGAGGCCGTACGCAAGCAGCATCCGGACGCCAAGCCTGCCCAACCGTCCGGACGCCTCAACGTCATCTACCGGCTTTCCACCGAATTCGTCGCCGCCGTGTTTGTCGGCCTGGCGCTCGGCTGGGGTTTTGATGCGGTAACCGGATGGAAGCCCGTCGGGATTTTGTTGTTCTCGATCCTGGGCATTGCGGCGGCTTTCTACACAGTGTTTCGCGCCGCCCGGCAACTCAACGCCGAGCGGGACAAGCAAAAGGATTAGCGCATGGCCGCCGGCCACAGCCCGATGGAGCAGTTTGAGGTCCACAAGCTGATCCCGATCGAGATCGGCGGCTTGGACCTTTCGTTCACGAACGCGAGTTTGTGGATGTTGCTGGCGGTCGGGGCTGGTGCTGCGCTGCTAACGCTCGGCGTGAAGCGCGACGGCATCGTTCCGGGGCGCACGCAGTCCGTGGTCGAGCTGATGTACGACTTCATCGAGCGACAGACGGTCGGCGCCGTGATGGGCGAATCGGGGAAGAAATTCTTCCCGTTCATTTTCACCCTCTTCATCTTCATCTTCTTCACGAATTTCCTGGGGCTGATCCCCTACTCGTTCACGGTGACGAGCCACATCATCGTGACGTTTGCGATGGCCTTGATGGTGTTCGCGACAGTTCTGGTGGTCGGGTTCTGGACGCACGGGCTGCATTTCTTCAGCCTGTTCGTGCCGGCCGGCGCGCCGGCGTGGATCATGCCGCTGCTGGTGCCGATCGAGGTCATCTCGTTCCTGTCGCGCCCGATCAGCCTTTCGGTTCGACTTGCCGCGAACATGCTCGCCGGTCACACGATGCTGAAAGTGTTCGCGGGCTTCGTCGTTTCGATGCTTGGCGCGGGGGGCATCTTGTCGGTGCTGTCGATCGCGCCGCTAGCCGCGGGCGTCGCCGTCACGGCGCTTGAGGTTCTGGTTGCGGCCATTCAAGCCTGGGTGTTCGCGCTTTTGACCTGCATCTATCTGAACGAAGCCGTGCACCTGCACGATCACTGAGTTTCCGTTTCAATGTATTCAACGAGGAGTTTCTACAATGGAAGTCGCAGCAGCTAAGCTCATCGGCGCGGGTCTCGCGGCCATGGCTCTCATCGGCGCCGGTATCGGTGTCGGCAACGTGTTCGGCAGATATCTGCAAGGCGCGCTCCGCAATCCGTCGGCCGCGGCCGGTCAGCAGACGAACCTGCTTCTCGGCTTCGCGCTATGCGAAGCGACGGGCCTCTTCGGTCTCGTCGTCGCGTTCATTTTGATGTTCGGCTTCTAAGCAGCCTTACCTTAAGGACTTCGAGCGATGGCGGGCGAAGCCGCAAACGCTTTCCAAGTGGCCGACGTGGCGCCCGAGCACAGCGATCCAACCGCCGAGCCGGTGGTCACGGAAGATCTTGCCACGTCGACTGAGCAGGCGGGCGACGCGCATGGCGCAAAGCCCGGCTTGCCGCAGCTCGACACGACGACGTTTGCAAGCCAGTTATTCTGGCTGCTGATTTCGTTCGCGGTCCTTTACTTCGTGATCGCACGAATCGCGGCGCCGAAGATCGGCGGCGTGATCGCCGACCGGGCCAACCGCATCAGGGGCGACCTCGATTCGGCGGCGCAGGCCAAGCGTGACAGCGAAGCGGCGATGGCGGGCTACGACAAGGCCCTCGCCGACGCACGGGCAAAGGCGCTGAAGGCAAGCGACGCGATGCGCAACGCGGTGCAAACCGAAATCAACGCGAAGAATGACGCGGCATCGAAGCAACTTGCAGCGGACACGGCAAAGGCCGAAGCGCGTGTCGGCGAGATGCGCAAAGC
>JBKJZU010000430.1:0-3131 GCA_046715015.1 Micropepsaceae bacterium | reverse complement strand
GCAGGTTCAACAGCGTCGGGTTCGTGTCGCCGAAATTCACGATGCGCGCCGCCAGTTCGCGGAACGAGATGAAGTCCGGCATGCGGACGCAGGCTTCCTTCGACATCCCCGGCACGCCTTTGACCATCGCGTCCCGGCGTGCCTCTTCACGCGCCACGATAGAGACCGCAAAGCCCTGCAAGAACGTGCGGCAGACATGCGGCGCGCGGGCATTGTCGGGGTTTTCGATCGCCGCGTAGGTCCGGCAGGCCTGGACAAGGTCGCGGCCGTTTTTGATTTCGGCGGCGCTGGCTGCGCTTGCGAATATCAACACGGCGGCAAGAATGACGGCTCGGCGCATTTGAAGGCTTCCCTCTGAACGGCACCCCAGTACCTGCCTTAGCGTAGGGCGTGCTAGTGATTTGGACAACACCCGCTTCAGGACGACTTTCATGCTCGATGCCGCGATCCGACCTTACATGAACAAGCCGTTCGAGGCCGCGGCGCAGCGAGCCGTGGCGCTCGGGATTTCGGCGAATGTGGCGACGGCGGTCGGGTTTGGGGTCGGCATCGCGGCCGCAGCATTCATCGCTGGCGAGTATTATTGGGTTGGGCTTGGCTTGTTGCTGGTGAGCCGGTTCTTCGACGGTTTGGACGGCGCGATCGCGCGGCTGACGCGATTGACGGATGTCGGCGGGTTCTTGGACATCACGCTCGACTTCATCTTCTACGCGGCGGTCGTGTTCGCGTTCGCGCTGGCGGCACCGGAGCGCAATGCGCTCGCCGCTGCGTTCCTGACGGCGAGTTTCATGGCGCCGGCGTCGACGTTTCTGACCTACGCGATTTTTGCGCAGAAGCATGGGATCACGACGGAAATACGCGGTGCGAAGTCGCTCTACTATCTGGGCGGACTGACCGAAGGGTTCGAGACGATCTTCACGCTGTGTCTGATGTGCGTGTTTCCGGCGTGGTTTCCCGTGATCGCGGTCGTGTACGGGATCATGTGCTGGATCACGGGCGGCACGCGCATCGCCGCCGCCGTACAAACGTTCGGCGGCAAGGGGGCGGCCTGATGTTCGAACTGACCTCTGCGCAAACTGCAATCGTCGATGGGATCGGACGGGTCTGCGCCAAGTATGACGACGCGTTTTGGTTAGCGCGCGACACCGATCACCGGTTTCCGGAGGAGTTTGTGCGCGATGTCGCGGCGGCCGGGTACCTCGGCATCGCGATGCCGGAGAGCGTGGGCGGTGCGGGTCTCGGCGTCACGGAAGCGGCGCTGATGATGCACACGATCGCGCGTTCGGGTGCGGGGATGACCGGCGTCTCGGCGGTGCACGTGAACATCTTCGGGCCGCACCCGGTTGCGGTGTTCGGCACGGACGAACAGAAGGCGCGGATGCTGCCGCCGCTGATCCGCGGCGAAACGCGTTGCTGCTTCGGCGTGACGGAGCCGGACGCGGGGCTCGACACATCAAACTTGAAGACGCGCGCGGAGCGGTCGAGCGACGGTTGGGTCGTGAACGGACGCAAGATGTGGACGACCACCGCGCAGACGGCGACGCACATTCTGCTGCTCGCGCGCACGTCGCCAAAGGGCAAGAAGGCCACCGACGGCTTGAGCTTGTTCTACACGCCGCTCGACCGTGCGCATGTCGAGGTGCGCGAGATCGCCAAGATGGGCCGGCACGCGGTCGATACGAACATGGTGTTCATCGACGGTCTGCGTGTGCCCGCGGATGATTTGGTCGGCGAAGAAGGGAAGGGGTTCGATTATCTGCTGCACGCGTTCAATCCGGAAAGGATCTTGGTTGCGGCCGAGGCGATCGGCATCGGGCAGGATGCCCTTGCGCGCGCGGCGAAGTATGCGCGCGAACGCGTCGTGTTCGGCAGGCCGATCGGGCAGAACCAAGCTATTCAGCATCCGCTGGCGCGCGCGTGGGCGGAGCTTGAAGCGGCGTGGCTTATGACGCTGAAGGCGGCGGCGCTTTACGACGCGAAGCGTCCGTGCGGGGTTGAGGCGAACGCAGCAAAGTACCTCGCTGCGGAAGCAGCATTCCGCGCCTGCGAGACGGCGGTGCTGACGCACGGCGGCATGGGTTATGCGCGCGAGTTCCACGTCGAGCGCTTGTTCCGCGAAGTGTTGATCGCCCGCATCGCGCCGGTGAGCCGGGAGATGATCCTCAATTTCTTGGCGGAAAAGGTGTTGGGTCTGCCGAAGTCGTATTGAGGCCTTTAGCGAAGCGGCCACACCACATGCCTCAAGCGACGGCGCGGTCCAGCTTTTCGCGGATGATGTCGCACGCTTCGCGCACGATCCGGTCGACGAGTTCCTTGCATGAGGGTATGTCGTTGATCAGGCCTTGAACCTGGCCTGCCGACCAAATGCCGGCGTCGATGTCGCCGGTTTCGAGAACGCCCTTGCCGCGCGTGCCGGCGACGAGTTCGCGGACCTGTTCGAATTTGGCACCGCCGTGTTTCAAGCCTTCGCGCTCGATCTCGACGACCTTTTGGCTGATCGCATTGCGGCCGACGCGGGCGGTGTTGTGCATCGTGCGGAAGATAAGGTCGGTCGCGCGTTCGTCGTTGGCGACGATCTGTTCCTTCACGTTCTGATGGATCGGCGCTTCTTTCGTGCACATGAAGCGCGTGCCCATGTTGACGCCGTCGGCGCCGAGCGCGAGCGCCGCGACAAGGCCGCGGCCGTCGGCGAAGCCGCCGGAGGCCAGCATCGGGATCGTGATCTTGTTGGCGGCGGCTGGGATCAGGATCAATCCCGGGACGTCGTCTTCACCGGGGTGGCCCGCGCATTCGAAACCGTCGATCGAGACGCAGTCGACGCCGATCGACTGAGCTTTCACGGCGTGGCGGACGCTCGTGCATTTGTGAATGATCTTGATACCGGCAGCGCGAAAGGCCGGCATATGCGGCTGCGGGTTATTGCCCGCGGTTTCGACGATCTTCACGCCGCCTTCGATGATCGCCTGACGATACTCGTCATACGGCACCGGGTTGATCGTCGGCAGGATCGTCAGGTTCACGCCGAACGGCTTGTTCGTCATTTCACGCGTGCGCTTGATTTCCTTCGCGAGGTGCTCCGGCGTCGGTTGGGTGAGTGCCGTGATGAAACCCAACGCACCGGCGTTCGCGAC
>JBKJZU010000429.1:0-7373 GCA_046715015.1 Micropepsaceae bacterium | reverse complement strand
GCTTCGTCCATCAGAGCCGCTACTACGCCTACATGTCCGCAATGAACGAAGACTTCGCGGAATACAGTCCTGGGCGCTTGCACTTAGGGATGGTGATCGACTTCTGTTTTGAGCAAAACATAAGGGTCATAGAGTTAATGCCGCCGCCCGCCGACTATAAGTTGGCCTGGAGCGAGACAACCAAGGCCCTCCACACGCTCGCCCTTCCGCTGAGCCTGCGGGGTCGCGCGGCGCTCGGTTTCGCAAACGTCATCATGCCCGCCCTGCGCCGCTTCTCGCGCACATTGCCTGAAGGTATTCGTAGGGGAATCGTGCGCCGGTTGAATCGAAACTGAACCCACACGCATCATTCCCGTTCGCCACTGTGCGATCCATCGACCAGCCCCGAGTCCTCGTGCAAAGGCAGGACAGCGCATCGACACCCGTCAGTTAACTCAGACGACGAGTGTACTGTTCAAAGGTGAACATTCTGCGACGGGCCGTCTCGCTATGTTGCTGTGGGTAGCAAAAAGGGGGCAAGACCGCTGCTAGGTCCGGCGGCGGTGACCGGCCCTGGCATGGCAACTGCAGCAACTCCCACCAATTGGTCACCAACTGCCTCAATTCGAGGCGGCTCTGTGTGAATTTACCATGCGGATGAGGGGAATGCTCTGAATGCGTGTCCTACAATCCAAGTCCGAGCCGGACGAGTTCGACCGGTTGCCGGAGGTCGTATCGCCCGCACATCAATCCTTTGATGTGCAGACGCTGTGGCGCATCGTTTTCGCGCGGCGGCTAGTCATCCTCGGCACCATGGTTGCGGTGCTCGCAGTGACGCTCGTCGCCTGGATGATGATCGTGCCCGTGTACAACGCCACGGCGGTGTTGATGCTGGATCCCCGCAAGAACACGGTTGCCGACGTCGATGCGGTGTTGAGCGGCGTACCGACGGACCCGGCCTCAATTCAAAACCAAATGCAGATTCTCACGTCGCGCCGGCTAGCGACGAGCGTCGTACAAAAATTGGGCCTCGATCGCGACCGCGAGTTCGGCGCAGGATTCGATGTAGCCGCCAAAGACACGACCGCAGCAAATGTTGCGCTCGAGGCGAGCGTGGATCGAGTGTTGCATGGCCTTTCCGTCGATCAGGCCGGCCTTTCGTCCACAATTACGGTCAGTGTCGCGGCGGCTGACGCGAACCAATCAGCCCGCATTACGAACGCCTGGATCGACGCCTACATCGAAGACCAACTGAACGCGAAGTTTGAGGCGACGCAAGCGGCGGCCAAGTGGCTCGAGCAGCGCGTCCACCAACTTGCCTCGCAAGTGCAGGGCGATGATGCAGCGGTCCAGAAATACAAGGCTGAAAACGGCATCGTCGACACTGGCGTGGGCGGCTCGCTGATTGATCAGCAGACGGCAAACGTTAGCACGCAGTTGATCAACGCCAAGGCAGACCTGGCGCAAAAGACCGCCGCGTATCACCGAGTTCTCGAACTGCAGCGGTCGGGTCGCGCGGGCGACGCCACGCAAGTCGTGGCCTCCACGGTGATTGGGCAATTGCGCACGCAGCTGTCCGAACTCGCGCGCCAGGAAGCGCAGTATGCTGAGCGCTATCTCTCCCAGCATCCGAAGTTGATCGATATCCGCGCGCAGGTACGCGATACCCGAAGCCGGATCGCCGCCGAGGTCCGCCGTGCCGTGGAAGGCCTCGCCAACGATGTCGCGGTTAGCCGCGCGAACGTTGCATCGCTTGAGGGGAGCCTCAAGGATCTGCAGACGGCGTTCCAGGATCAGAACAGCGCCTCGGTGAAACTGAAGGCGCTGGAGTCGATCGCGGCATCGAGCCGGACGCGCTATGAGTCGCTCTTGTCCCGCCTAAAGGAAGTTCAGGGGCAAGAAGGATTCTCCAGCTCGGACGCACGCATCGTTTCGCGCGCCGTCGCGCCGCGCGTTGCTTCGCCCCGCTGGGCTTCTGTCTTTGGACTCGCAATCCCGGCAAGCCTGGCGCTTGGCATCTTGCTCGCCTTCATCGTCGAAGGGCTCGACACGTCCCTGCGCTCGAACGAGCACATCAAAAGGTTCCTCGGATTGCAGACGTTTGCAACCGTTCCCGAGACAACACACGCCTGGTCCCACGCATCGGAACTTGTGGTTCACGAGCCGACCACGTCGTTCGCCGAGGCTATCCGCGGGATTTATCTGGGACTGACAGCCGCCGGCGCTGACGCGCCGCCGAAGACGGTCCTCGTAACCTCGGGAGCACCGGCCGAAGGCAAGACGACGATCGCTATCAGCCTCGCGCGCCTTGCCGCTCGATCGGGACGCAAAGTGTTGCTGATCGATGCTGACTTTCGCCGCCCGTCGGTCGCCTCGGCAATGGGCCTGACATCGACGAAAGGGCTTGCCCAGGTGCTGCGAGGCGAAATCCCGATCGAACGCTGCGTTGTGAGCGACCCACTGTCCGGCGCAGCCGTGCTCCTTTGTACGGACAAGCCGCGCGACCCGGCCGATCTCTTGTCGTCCGATGCAATGGAAACGCTGATTGCCAGCCTGGGCAACACATACGAGTTCATCGTGCTGGATTCCGCACCGCTGCGCCCGGTGCACGACACCTGGCCACTCACCCGTTTCGTCGACACGACGCTGCTCGTCGTTCGCACGGGTGTAACGCCCCGCGACGTCGTGCTGGCCGCCGTCCGTGCGCTGCGCTCCATGCGCGCCAATGTTGCAGGTGTAGCGCTCGCTCGCGCGAAAGACGACCCCGAATATGGTTATCGCAGCTACTTCGCGGAACCCAAGGCCGAGAACTTGGTTTTGATGGAAACGTCCGCTTCGCAACGAGATGCAGCATAGGGCGCAGGGACTGCCGCCGGAACTGGGACCGATACACTTGGGCGATCAAACGATTATCGAAAACGCCGCAACCACGAACGGCGAGCGTGCGGACCTCCTGACGGGAGCACGTCGATCCGCGCCCATTGTCGCGCCCCGAGCTAAGCTGCAAGTCGTTACAGCACGGTCGCGCGCCGACGCCATGCGCACGCCGGCATCCCACCGTGCGCTGACGATCGTCGAGTCGATCGCGATCGTGTTGGCGAGCCTTGCCGCCAGCCAAGCCTATCACCTTGTGGCTTTCAACATGACCGGACCGCTGTTGGCGCCGTTCGCCGTCGGGCTGCTGACCGCGATCCTGTTCGGCGGCGCAATGCACGCGATCGAAGGCAACCAACTCTTTCGTAACCCGAGCGGTCGCGAAGCAATCAGAGACGTCACGTTCGTGTGGCTGGCTGCCGTTCTCGCGGTCACGTTCTTCGCCTTCTCTCTCAAAGTGGGCGGATTCCTCTCGCGCGGCGCGATGCTGAGCTTTGTGGCATTGGGCTATCTGGCCGTGGTGACGGCACGCGCGACGTTGCATCGGCCAATCGCAAGGTTGATGCGCCCGTCGGCGTTTATGGAGCATCAGGTCATTGTCGTCGGCGCCGACGGAGATGCGTCGCTCAAAATCCTTCTGGATGAGTTGCGGGATGCCGGTCATGTTGATCCTTACGTCGTCACGTTTCGCACTGATTGCGCGGCACACGAGTGGCCGCGCGAACTGCGCCGTTCGCTCGATGCCGTGACGGCAGAGGCTCGCATCGCCGCACACGGCGAGATCTGCGTGGCAAGCGGTGGCTTTGACGACCGGCGGCTCGGTGAGGTAATTGCCGGTTTGCAGATCATCCCGCGGGCCGTGCGCGTCGTGCCAACGCCCTCGGTCGAACAGTTCCTGCATCGTTCGATTCGCAGCATTGGGCGGTTGCGCGCGATCGAAGTTCAGCGCGCCCCGTTGAACACTGCGCAACTCATTGTCAAACGCTCGATCGATGTCGCCGCTGCGGCGGCCCTTCTCGCCCTCCTCGCGCCGCTGCTGGTAATGATCGCTGCCCTGATCAAACTCGACTCCCGCGGATCCGCGCTGTTCAAGCAGTCCCGTTTGGGTCTGCGTGGCGTTCAGTTCGATATCTACAAATTTCGCACAATGACGGTTGCTGAGAACGGCAACGACGTCAAACAGGCGCAAAAGGGTGACCCTCGCATCACCCGTGTGGGGCGTTGGCTCAGGCGATTGAGTGTCGACGAGTTCCCGCAACTCATCAACGTAATCCGCGGCGAGATGTCGTTGGTCGGCCCGCGCCCCCACGCGCTCGCACACGACAAGTACTATGCGGCGCTCATCGAAAACTACGAGCTTCGCCAACACGTTAAGCCCGGGATGACTGGCTGGGCCCAAGTCAACGGTCTGCGGGGCCCGACAGGCACACCCGAAGTGATGCGTCGGAGGGTGGAACTCGATATTTGGTACGCGACGAACGCGAGCATTGGTTTGGATATCAAAATCCTTTTGTTGACGGCGGTCGAGGTCTTCCGACAAAGAAACGCCCACTAGCGGCCCCAGCGAAGACTTAGGATTTTGACCATGAAAAAACGGCAGGACGGAAAGGTCGCGCTGATCACCGGCGTGACAGGACAGGATGGCGCCTATCTGTCGGAGCTGCTGCTGGACAAGGGCTACACGGTTCACGGCATCAAGCGGCGCTCGTCGTCGTTCAACACCGGTCGGATCGAACACCTCTACCAGGATCCGCACGAAGAGAATCAGCGCTTCATCCTGCACTACGGCGACATGACCGACGCCACGAACCTGATCCGCATCGTCCAGCAGACCCAGCCCGACGAACTGTACAATCTGGCCGCCCAGTCGCACGTTCAGGTCAGCTTCGAGACCGCGGAATACACCGCAAACGCAGACGGCGTTGGGCCGCTGCGCCTACTCGAAGCGATACGCTTGCTGGGCCTCACCAACAAGACCCGCTTCTACCAAGCCTCCACGTCCGAACTTTACGGCAATGTTCAAGCGACACCGCAGAACGAGAAGACCCCGTTCTATCCGCGCAGCCCCTACGCCGCCGCGAAGCTTTACGCTTACTGGATCGTCGTGAACTATCGCGAAGCCTACGGCATGCACGCGTCGAACGGCATCCTGTTCAACCATGAAAGCCCGATCCGGGGTGAAACGTTTGTCACACGCAAGATCACGCGAGCGGTCGCCGCAATCAAAGCAGGTGTGCAAGACAAGCTCTACCTCGGAAACCTCGACGCGAAACGCGATTGGGGTCATGCGCGGGAATACGTGCGCGGCATGTGGCTAATGCTGCAGCAAGCGACGCCCGACGATTACGTTCTGGCAAGCGGCGAGAGCCATTCCGTGCGCGAGTTCGTCGAACTGTCGTTCAAGGAAGTCGGAATTCAGCTCGAATGGTCGGGCCAAGGTACCAGCGAGAAAGGCCGTGACGGAAAGACCGGCCGCGTCCTGGTTGAGATCGACCCTCGCTACTTCCGTCCGACCGAGGTCGAGCATCTGTTGGGCGACCCCGCAAAGGCGCACAAGGTCTTGGGGTGGCGGCACGAGACGGGATTCGACGCGCTGGTGGCCGAAATGGTCCGCGAGGACGTCAAAGCCCTGAAGGCTGAGCGCGGTTAGAACCATGACCCACAGCGCTGCATTCCAGCTCGAAGGCAAGCGCGTGTTGGTCGCCGGACATCGCGGCATGGTCGGCGCAGCGATTGCGCGCCGGCTGGCTTCGGAACGTTGCGAAGTTCTGACCGCAGATCGCGCAAGCGTCGATTGGCGCGACCAGGCGACCGCACGCGCCTGGATGGACGACGCAAAGCCGGACGCGGTGTTCCTTGCCGCGGCCAAGGTCGGCGGGATTCTTGCCAACGACACCTACCCGGCGGACTTCCTCTTCGACAATCTGATGATTGAAGCCAACGTCATCGACGCGGCCTACCGGGCGAAGGTCGCGAAGTTGCTGTTCTTGGGTTCAAGCTGCATCTACCCGAAGTTCGCGCCCCAACCGATCCCCGAGGAATCGCTCCTGACGGGCCCGCTTGAGCCCACGAACGAGTGGTATGCGATTGCCAAGATCGCCGGTATCAAACTCTGCCAGGCCTACCGCAAGCAGTATGGCTGCGACTTTATCTCAGCGATGCCGACCAACCTATACGGGCCCGGCGACAATTTCGACCTCAACACCAGCCACGTGATTCCGGCGTTGGTGCGCAAAGCACACGACGCGAAGGCAATCGGCGCTGACGAGGTCGTGATCTGGGGCACCGGCACACCGCGCCGCGAGTTCCTGCACGTCGATGACTGCGCGGCGGCGCTTGTCCATCTGATGAAGGTCTATTCTGGCGACACCCACGTGAACGTCGGCGCCGGTGAGGACATCACTATTCTGGAGCTGATGAAGATCGTCGCGAGTGTCGTCGGCTTTCGCGGAACGATCGCGCGGGACGAGACGAAGCCCGACGGCACACCGCGCAAGCTGATGGACTCAAGCAAGCTGCGCGCACTCGGTTGGGCGCCGCAGATCGGTCTGCGGGACGGCTTGTCGAAGACATACCAATGGTTCGTGGCGAACAAATCCTAGCGCCCGCGCCTGACGCGGCGCAGTCGGTCGAAGCCGTCGACATCGTCGGCGTCCCGATTAGCGCAATCGATATGACCCAGGCCATCGATCGGCTTGCTGGCTGGATCGGCAAGCCGCAAAGCCAATATGTCTGCGTTGCGGACGTGCATAGCGTGATGGTCGCGCGTGCCAACCCTTCGCACATGGCTTCGATGCGCGGTGCGGCCATGGTCACACCCGACGGCATGCCACTCGTCTGGGTCGGCCGCCTGCTGGGGCGGCCGATATCCAGAGTCTGCGGCCCCGACCTGTTGTCCATGGTTTGCGCTGCATCCGAACAGCGCGGTTGGCGGCATTATTTCTACGGTGGCGCGCCGGGCGTGGTCGATCAACTTCGCGCGTCGCTCGGCGCGAAGCACCCGAAACTTCAGATTGCCGGCACTCATTCGCCTCCCTTCCACCCCCTTAGCGCGGAGGAAGACGCGGCCGTCATGCACGCCATCGCCGCCGCAAAGCCCGACATCTTGTGGGTCGGCCTCGGATGCCCGAAACAAGAGCAATGGATGGCCGATCATGTCGACCGACTGCCGGGCGTGACGCTGATCGGAATAGGCGCCGCGTTCGACTTTCACACCAACCGCGTGGAGCGCGCACCGCAATGGATGCAGCGCAACGGCTTGGAGTGGCTGTTCCGATTGCTCTCAGAGCCGCGCCGCCTTTGGCGCCGCTATCTCGTACTCGCGCCGCAATTTGTCTGGCTGGCTACGAAGCAAGTTCTTCGAAATAGGCTTCGCCCCTCGTAGCACCACCCGCCCTGTGCAAATTGCTGTATTCTGTTCACTGCAAGGCCTCTCAAATGAGCGCATCCGCAGTGAACGAACGCGCCGCGTCACCCTTTGTGTCGAAATATGGTCCCTGGGCGATCGTCGCTGGCGCCTC
>JBKJZU010000428.1:0-6977 GCA_046715015.1 Micropepsaceae bacterium | reverse complement strand
TTCGAGGGCTGCGCGGAACACCGGCCAAAGGAAGCGGATCTCACTCAGGCGGCTTCCTGGAAGCAGCGCCACCAGGCGCTCGTCGGGCCTGATGCCATGCCGCGAGCGAAAGGCTGCGCCGACGCCCGGGTCGGGTGCACGTTCGATCACCGGGTGACCGACAAACGTCGCGGGAAGGCCGACGTTCGCAAAGAACGGAACTTCGAACGGCAACAGGCAGAGGACGTGGTCGAAGTACTGCGCCATCTGCGCCGCCCGCTTCGGGCGGGAGGCCCATACTTGCGGGGCCACGTAGTCGACGAGTTTCAAGTCGGGCGCCCGCTTGCGGATTCGCTTGGCCACGTTGTGGGTGAAGTCCGGGCTGTCGATCAGTACGACGATGTCGGGTTGCTGCTTGATGGCGAAGTTCGCTGCCTGCCGCATGCGCATGAGAATGCGGGGAAGCCGGGGAACCACCTCGCGGAGGCCCATAACGGAGGTGTCGTCGAGCGAGAACAGGCTCTGCAGTCCCGCTTCCCGCATCCGGGCACCGCCGACGCCTACAATGCGCAGACCTGTCGGCGCCAACGTCCGCAAGCCCTGAATGAGCTGACCGCCGAGGGCGTCGCCCGAGGGTTCGCCTGCGACGAGCATGACCGTGCGCGTTTTCATGGGCCGGTCACGCGGGCGGCACAGACGAATATGCCGAGTTCGTCGGCCTTCGCGCGCACCGCGGCTTCGTCGACGATGACGCTGCGGTTGGCTTCGACCAGGATGCCGACGAGACCTGCGCGCGCCGCGTTGACAACGGTGCTCTCGCCTATGGCCGGCGGATCGATGGTCGGGAGTTGGGTCGGGGCCATCGCCTTCACTAGAATTGCATCTGGGCGCCTGCCTTCGCCCAGCGTCTGTAGCATCGCGTCCGTTCCCGCGCGCGTCTCGCGGGCGAGGATCGAATCGTTTTCAACGACCACGGCTTGGCCTCGACGTGTGGCGCCGTGTTCCTTTGCGCGTTCGAGGGCGCGCGCGAACGTCACCTTAAGCGCGGAGCTTGGCTCGACCTTGGTGAGGCAGCCTTCCCGGGCCGCGAGCGCGGGGGCTGCTTCAAGCGGCGAGACGACGCGAAATCCGCGCACGGTGAACATGCTTGCGATGGCGCGGTGGAGCGTGTCGTCGCTGCGCCCGAACATGCCGAGTATGCGCGCCATGAATTCGATGCCGCCCAGGTCGGGGCGAATCTTGATGTTCTTGCCGTTCGGGCGTTCGAATTTTCCAGCGAACGCGATGTCCGTGCAGCCTTCGCTTTTAAGTTTCGCGATGATGGCGCCGATCTTGCTAATGGCGATGCGCGTGTGGATCGTCGAGGCGGGCATTGGATCGGCGAACTCGTCTATGGCGATCACATAATAGGGACGGCCCGAGGCGTTGCTGGCGCGCACAATCTCAAGCGGCAAGGCGCCGGCGCCCGCGACCAGACCAAGTTTCGGCACTTGCGACGTCACGCGTTCTCGGAGCGGTTCTCGCGTTCGGGCATGCAGAGCGGCCGGTTGCCGCCCGCACGGACGAAGTTCACGATCTCCATCACTTCTTGGCGGTCGGCGAACAGTTCGGCCACGTCGGCAAGGCGCTCCTGGAATGTACCTTCCTGCGCGAAGAGCAGGCGGTAGGCGTTGCGCAACTCGTGGATTTGTTCGCGGTTGAAGCCGCGACGCTTCAGGCCCACGAGGTTGAGACCCGCCAGATGCGCGCGGTTGCCCATGACGGAGCCGTACGGAATTAAGTCGCCTTCGAGGCCCGCCATGCCGCCGACGAACGCGTGCTTTCCGATACGGCTGAACTGGTGCACGGCCGCGCCGCCACCGAGCCAGACGAAGTCATCGACCACGACGTGGCCGCCGATCATGGCGTTGTTCGCAAACACGCAGTTGCTTCCGACCTGGCAATCGTGCGCGACGTGGCTGTCTGCCATGAACATGCAGTTGTCGCCGACACGCGTGACGCCGGTGCCCTTTGCGGTGCCCGGGTTCATCGTCATGTGCTCGCGGATGATGTTGTTCGCGCCGATGACGAGGTCGGTTTCCTCACCCTGATAGGCGAGGCTTTGCGGCGGTTGGCCCAGCGATGCGAACGGGTAGACGACAGTGCCCTTGCCGATCGACGTCCGCCCGTCGACGCAGACGTGATTGATCAGGCGCACGTCCTCGGCCAGCGTGACCTTCGGGCCCACAATGCAGAACGGGCCAATCTCGACTGTTTCGTGAACTTTCGCCGTCGGCGCGATGACGGCTGTCGGATGAACTTTAGTCATTGGTCGTTGCGGGCCTTCCTGCCTTGTCCAGAATCATCGCGCTGTATTCGGCTTCGGCGCATAGCTTTCCATCGACGTAAGCCTCGCCCGTGAAGCGCCAAACCGGCGCGCGGGCGCGTTGCAGCTTTACCGGAATGTGCAGCATGTCGCCGGGTACCACCGGATGACGGAACCGCGCTTTGTCGATCGACATGAAATAGACGAGCTTGTCGTCGGCGCTCGCGTTCATCGAATACATGACGAGCGCGCCTGCCGTTTGCGCCATCGCTTCGACGATCATGACGCCCGGCATCACCGGATGGCCCGGGAAGTGCCCTAAGAACGCCGGATCGTTGATCGACACCGCGCGAACGCCTGTGGCGCTGACATTCGGCACGATGTCGATCATCTTGTCGATCAGCAGCATCGGCGGACGATGCGGCAGCAATTCCATCAGCCGCTTCGTATCGATCGCTGGGAGGTCACTCTTTTCCGGCGTCGCGCTCATTCTTGCTCCGTGATGCCTTGGTTAGGCGCGCCAAGGTTCCAACTTCGCGCCGCCATTGTTCGATCGGGTGCGCTGGGTAACCAGCGTAGACTTTGCCCGCCTCCAAGCTGCGCGTCACGCCGGACTTGGACGCGACAAACGTGCCTGCGCCGATCTTGAGATGACTGCCGACACCAACCTGCCCGCCCAGAACCGCGAAATCGCCGATCTCGGTGCTGCCGGCGATACCGGCCTGGGCGACGATAATGCAGCGCCGGCCCACGCGGTTGTTGTGGGCGATGTGGACCATGTTGTCGAGTTTCGTACCCTCGCCGATCACCGTGTCGGAGAGAGCGCCGCGGTCGATTGTTACGTTCGCGCCCGCTTCGACATCGTCTTGCAGGATCACGCGTCCGAGTTGCGGCATCTTGAAGTGACCCGCCGGCCCGCTGACGAAGCTGAAGCCATCTTGGCCGATGCGCGTGCCGGCGTGGATGATGCAGCGATCGCCCAAGAGCGCGTGAGAGATCGACACGTTGGAGGCGATTTCCGCGTTGTGGCCGATTTGAACGCCGCGGCCGATGACGGCGCCCGGGCCGATAATGCAATCGTTGCCGATATCCACCCCCTCGCCGAGGAAGACGTCGGGGGCGAGCACGGTGCCCTCTCCCACCCGCGCCGTCGAGGCGATCCTCTGCACCGGCGGCTTCGCCTTGGGCCAGATCATAGCTGCGTGCTGGTAGAGCGCGGTCGCGACTTTGGCGAAGGCGAGCGCGGGCTGTGGGCAAATGATGGCGATCGCGGTCGCAGGCACGTTTGCGGCAAACGCCTCGGCGACGAGGACGGCGCCTGCCTTCGTGCGTTCGAGCGACGCGCGGAATTTCGCGCCTTCGCAATAAGAGACGTGCGCCGGACCGGCGCTATCGAGTGCGCCAACGTCGGCGATCGAAAGGCCAACATCGCGCGCGGGTTTGCCGCCCGTCAGCTCGGCGATGCGAGCGAGCGTGAATGGGCCAGCATTGTCGAAGAATCGCGGGTCAGCCATTGGTCGCAAAAATAAGGCCGGGCTCTTGGCGAGCCCGGCCCTCTATCCGACTTCGGTTCGGGAATATCAAGGGCTTAACGCCCGTGACGCCCCTTTAGCCTGGCGGCTTCGCGGCGCCCGCGGGCTTCGCGACGGCCTTCGGCGCAACCGGCGTTACCGTAATCTTGGGAAGTGCCGTGTTCAGGCGCGTGATAACCACGCTTGTCACGTCGAGGTTCGTCGCACCCAGCACCACGAGGCCGCGATCGAGCAGCAAATTGGAGCCACGTTCGACCATGATCTTTTCGAGGATCGGGCCCAGCGCCTTTTCAACTTGCGTACGCGCGGTGCCCAGACCGTTTTGAATGGCGGCCTGACGATCTTGAACTTTCTTCTGGAACGCGGCGCGACGAGCTTCCAATTCTTTGATTTTCGTCGTGCGAATTTCCGGCTTCATTATGTTCGCGGTCCTTTGGAATTCCGCGACGTCGGTCTGAAGCTTCTTATTCTCTGGTGAGAAATCGGCTTCCATCTTCTTGGCCAGGCCTTCGACCTGGGCATACATGTCCTTGCCCACCGACGACTGGCGCAGAACGGTCCCGCGGTCGAGGAACAGGATTACGGCGGCCGGGGCCCGGCCCGTCGCCGCTGGCTTGGCTGCCGTTGCTGCGGCAGGCTTTGCCGGTACCGGTTGGGCAGTGGCGCTCATCGCGCCGAACGCGAGCGCAGCCACCGCAAGCGCGGCGCCGGCCCAGAGCTTCTTCGTCAACATGATCTTCTATCCTCTATCTAGCCGTTCGGCTTCGCGGCGGCGGGCTTCGCCGGCGCTTTGGGCGCTACCGGGGTCACCACGACCTTTGGCAGCGAGGTGTTTAAGCGCTGAATGACTGTTGCGGTCACGTCGAGATCGGTGGCGCCGAGCACTACGAGTCCGCGATCGAGCAGTAAGTTCGCTCCCCGCTCGACCATAATCTTTTCGAGAATCGGCCCCAGCGCCTTCTCGACCTGCGAGCGTGCGGTGCCTAGACCGTTTTGAATGGCGGCCTGACGATCCTGTACTTTCTTCTGGAAGGCCACGCGACGCGTTTCCAGATCCTTCACCTTCTGCTGACGCACTTCCGCCGAGAGAACAGCGGCTTGACTTTGGAGAGTCTGAACGTCGGTTTGCAGTTTTTTGTTCTCGGGCGCGAAGTCGGTTTCCATCTTCTTCGCAAGCGCTTCGACCTGCGCGTACATGCCCTTTCCGACCGCCGATTGGCGAAGGACCGTCCCGCGGTCGAGGAACAGGATCACGGCCGTCGGGGCCTTGCCGGTCGCGGCGGGCTTCGCGCCTGCGACGGGCGGCTTCGCGGGAACGGGCTGCGCAGACGAGCCAAGGGTTCCAAGCATTAGCGTTACTGCCGCGAGTGCGGCTACGGCCCATAGGGCCTTAGGCGTCTTCATATGTTTGCAACTCCTGGAGCGGACCTAAAACTTCGTACCTGCGCTAAAGCGGAAGGACTCGGTTTGGTCGTAGTCTTCTTGATTCAAAATCTGGGAGAAATCAAGGCGCACCGGTCCGAATGGCGAGTTCCAGTACACACTGACACCTGCCGAAGCCCGCAGCGACATTTCGTCCACGATACAGATGTCGTTACCGCCTAAGCCGTCGTTGTCGCAAGCCGGCTTGTCGCTGACCATGCCGACCGTACCGAAGTCAGTGAAGAGCGCGGTCTTGATGCCCAGTTCCTCGGGCAAGAAGTTCGGGAACCGCAACTCGACCGTACCGATGGCGTACATTTCACCACCGACTGCGGGCGGTGTGCCTGTGTCAGGCGCGATGTCGCGCGGACCGATACCAGAGGTCTTGAAGCCACGGAACGAACCGCCGCCTTTGAAGAACCGGTCGTTGAGCTCCAACACCTCGTCGCCGTAAGCCACGATGTAGCCGGCCGTTGCCGCGACGTTCAGGATGAGTTCATCCAGCCAGAGGCGCTTGTACCAATTGGTGCTGAGTTCGGTGCGTAGGTATTTCTTGTCGCCGCCAAGACCAGAACCGTCGCCGCTCCACGTCAGATCGAAGCCATTCTTGGGTTCAATCGGATCGTCCTTCTCGTCGTAGGCGTAGGTGAATCCGACCATGGAGAGGGTCGATACGCCGGGAGACTGATACAGCGTGCTCGTCGATTGAATATCGTCCTGGCGCAGCGTGTAACGAAGACCCAAACGGCCGTACTCCGACAACGGGAAGCCAAGACGCAATCCGACGCCGCGGATGTCGGCTTCGTAGTTCGATTCACTGTAGACGGAGTGCGTGTTGTAGAGGTCAAAGCCGGCCGACATGTTGCGGTCGAGGAAGTACGGCTCCGTAAAGCGCAGGTCGACCTGCTGACGGATGCTGGAAATCGAAACTTGCAGGCGCAGGAACTGGCCGCGACCGAGCAGGTTCTTTTCCGTGAGGCTTACCGCGCCGACGACGTTGTCGGCAGACGAGAAGCCGGCGCTGACAGAGAATTCACCCGTCGACTGTTCTTCCACTTCAACGTTCAGCACGGTGCGGTCGCCGGTCGAGCCTGGCTCTTCGTTGATTTCGACTTTCTTGAAGAAGCCCAGGCCACGGATGCGCGAGCGCGATCGGTTGATCAGGACACGGTTGAACGCGTCGCCTTCCACTAAGCGGATTTCGCGGCGGATCACCTTGTCGAGCGTACGCGTGTTACCGACGATGTTGATGCGCTCGATGTAAACGCGCTTTCCTTCTTCGATCTTGAAGACAACGTCGACCGTCTTTGTCTCCTTGTTGCGGCGAACGCGCGGGCGAATGTCGACGAACGCGTAACCCTTCGTGCCGGCGGCCAGCGTGAGGGCGTCCACGGTCTTGTCGATCAGTTCGGCGTTGTATTGCTCGCCGCCTTGGAAGCGGATGAGTTCGTTCAATTCGCCGAGCGGGACGTCCTTGAGCTTCGTGTCGATTTCGACCTTGCCGAAGTCGTACTTGTCGCCCTCTTCGAGGGTGATCGTGATGTAGAACCCGCTGCGATCCGGCGCTAGCTCAGCGACCGCCGAGATGACGCGGAAATCGGCGTAGCCCTGGGTCAAGTAGTAACGGCGGAGCTGTTCGCGGTCGAACGTCAGGCGATCGGGATCGTAGTTGTCGTTTGTTTGCAGGAAGTTCCACCAAACGGACTCGCCCGTCGCGATCTTGTCGCGCAGCGTGCCGT
>JBKJZU010000427.1:0-9034 GCA_046715015.1 Micropepsaceae bacterium | reverse complement strand
TCATCCGCCCCGTCGAGCACCAGGTCGACGACCTCGTCGCCGAATGCAAAGAGGTGGCGGCAAAGGGCTATCGCACGCTCGTCACCGTGCTGACGAAGAAGATGGCCGAAGACCTGACCGAATACCTGCACGACCAAAAGATCCGCGTGCGCTACATGCATTCCGACATCGAAACGCTGGAGCGGATCGAGATCATCCGCGACCTGCGCCTCGGTGCCTTCGACGTGCTGGTCGGCATCAACCTTTTACGCGAGGGTCTCGATATCCCGGAATGCGCGCTAGTGGCGATCCTCGACGCCGACAAGGAAGGCTTCCTGCGCTCGGAAACCTCGCTGGTGCAGACGATCGGCCGCGCCGCCCGCAACATCGACGGCCGCGTCATCCTCTACGCCGACAAAGAAACGAACTCGATGAAGCGCGCGATGGCCGAGACCAACCGGCGCCGCGCGAAGCAGGACGAGTACAACAAAGCGAACGGCATCACGCCCGAAAGCGTGCGCAAGTCGATCGCCGACATCATCAAGAGCCCGTACGAACGCGACCACGTCATCGTCGATATCGGCACCAGCAAGGACGGCAAGCCGCTCATCGGCCACAACTTGCGCGCCCACATCACCGACCTCGAAAAGCAAATGAAGGAAGCGGCGAGCGACCTCGAATTCGAAGAAGCCGGCCGCCTGCGCGACGAAATCAAACGCCTGCAAGCAACCGAACTCGCCATCGCCGACGACCCGTTCGCGCGCCAAGAAGCCGTCGCCGAAGCCGCCGAGGAAGCCGCCGCAAGAAAACGCCCAAGACCTCGCGAAGAAGGCGACCTACCGCCAACGCCCGCAAAGCCACACTCCACCGGCGGCAGACCAGGCACACGCCAATTCCGGGGACGAAGGCGCTAGCTAGCGGCCCCTCAACGAACCGCATCCGGGCGACCAATGTTTATGCGTATGTATTTCGCGCCGCCGCCGGCAGGCCGGGCTTAAAGCCCGTCGCCGCGTAACCGCGGCTGCACCCAGATCACATCACTGCCAACTCGTGCGTGACAAACGCGCGAGATCGAGAGTTCGCGCCCATGTACGTGCGCTTCGTCATCCTGACGCCAGACCGGCGTCCGGCGCCGGGACTATTTCGCTCAGGCTTCCATCTGGAGGACGAACCCACCGTGCCGGAATGGCTCCGCCTCGCGGTGCAAGAGCACTACGCCTGGTTCAACGAGAACCTGGCCGTGCCGCGCCGCTTCACGGTCGTGTCGCGCCGCCGTCACGCCTATGCTGGCATCTGCTGGTTTGAGCCGACCGCACGCGAACACATCGCCCGCGCGCGAGAGCTCGCGATGCTGATCGCCGAAGCGGGCCGCCCGACAACAATGGTGACCACGCGCCACCTGGGCCAGGTGCTCTACCGCGACGAGATCCTGATCGTGGCCAAGCCAGATGAGCGCACGCGCCTCTCGGCCTAACCTTGACATGCACTCCCCGCGCAGCTTGGGTGACCTGGACAACGCGAGGGGGCAAGAATGCGCCGTACGCTTTTGATGACTGCCGCGGCACTACTTGCCGGATGCACAACAACAACGGCGACTACACCCGCCGACGCGTACATGGCGAACCTGAAAGAGCTCTGCGGTCAGACCTACGAGGGACGCCTCGTCACCACCGATCCGGCCGACGTGGACTTCGCGGGCAAGAAGCTCGTGATGGGTCCCGTGACCTGCTCGCCCGGCGAGGTCGCCATTCCCTTCGCCGTCGGCGACAACCGCTCGCGCACTTGGGTGATCACCCGCACGGATACCGGCGTTCGTTTGAAACACGTCCACCGTCACGACGACGGCAGCGAAGACAAAGTCTCGCGCTATGGCGGCGACACCGCAGCCCCCGGCACCGCCACGCGCCAAGAATTCCCTGCCGACGATTTTTCGAAACAGCTGTTCTTGGCGAACAAACTGGAACGCTCGGTCACGAACGTGTGGGCGGTCGAGATCGTACCCGGCAAGCTCTACGCCTACGAACTGCGCCGGCCGAACCGCTTCTTCCGTGTGGAGTTCGCGCTGACCGGCCGCTGACGCCTACCAAGGCGTGACGACAAGCGTGTCCTTGTCGATGCGGCCGACTTTCGTGTGAAGCGCTGCGTCGTCGAGTTCCGCGGTTTGCGGCAGGAGCCTGCGGATCAAGGCGAGGTCCGCATCCGGCGCCGGTGTCACCACGCCCGCCACGCGCTCGCTGAACGCAAGACCCGCGGCCGCTTTCGGCTTTCCGGCGCCGCAATGCGCGACCGCCGTCAACACACCGGGCCGCGCCGTCGGTGGCGACAAGCACGCACCCGCCCTCGTCAGCACGCCGATCCGATTGGCGCCGGCGATCACATAGGTCGCACCGGCAAGCCCGCCCAGATACTCGCGCTTCACCTTGCGCGTCTTCGTATTCACGATCACGACGGAGCCGCCGCGTCCCACATGCACGCCGCGCGTCTCGATGGCGAGCGGCCCCTTGTCCGTCATGATCACCGGGCGCCCGTCGCGCGAACGCCCAAGATACGCAACCTCGCCGAGATCGAGCCCCGCCGACGGCAACGTCGAAAGCGCAAGCCGGTACGCCTCGACCTCGCCCTTGCCGAGCCGCCCGCGCACCGCGAGCGTTCCGTCCGTGCCGATCGGTGGCTTGTCCGTGCGCGCAAAATCCCAGTGCATCCGCATCTCGACGCAAGCCGATGCGTCCTTCGCGCAAACCGTATGCGCGGCCAGAC
This sequence comes from Micropepsaceae bacterium, assembly GCA_046715015.1. Taxonomy (GTDB): domain Bacteria; phylum Pseudomonadota; class Alphaproteobacteria; order Micropepsales; family Micropepsaceae; genus SZUA-430. The sequence continues at coordinate 6,298 of JBKJZU010000427.1, read as the reverse complement.
GCAACGGCGCGCCCAAGGCCCCCGCCGCCAACGCAGCGGTTGCGAATGTGATGACAACGGTTCGAACGAGCGTCATGGCCCCACCATCGACCGGTGGACAGCCTACGCCCAAACACTTCCGCGTGCGCGCCACACGTCAATGGTAAACTGGCATGCAAGAGATGGCGTCCGCACTCACCTGAGCAGCGAACGCCATTCTCCCAATACGCGAAAATGCAGGTTACTCGCCGTAGAAGAAGCTCTCTTCCGCGATCTTGCCGTTCTTCACGGTATAGACGCCGACTTCGTCCATCGTCTGACGCGCCTGGCCTTTCGGCGTCACGTCCATCTTGAAGCGAACGACGAACTGATCGCCGCTGACATACGGGCCTTCGACCTTCACGTCGTGCACCGTGTGGTTCGCGTACCACCACTGGCCCTTGCCCTCGACGGCCTTGCGGCCCGAGAGCTTTGCCATGTCGCCTGCCATGGCCTCGCGGCTGACCACGTCGTCGGCCCAGAACTTGTCGCCTGCTTGGGCCAATTCGCCCTTCTTGCAAAGGTCGGTGAAGGCCTTCGCGACTGCTTTCGTATCCATGTGACTCTCCATCTTGAGCCCCCCGTGCGCGCATTGTGCCGGGGGCGATGCCTGAAGACGAATCACAATCAGCGGAATCGACACCGGCAAAAGCGAAACGGGCGCCGTTTCCAGCGCCCGTCGCAAATACTTCGCGAAGATCGAACGGTTTAGCCGCCGACCACAATCGCGCCGTAGTCCGTCGTGTTGAACGCCGGTCCGTTGCGATCGTTGTCCTGCGCCGTACCGTCCACGCCGAAGTGGAACGTCAGGCCGATCTTGATCGTGTGCGTGTCCTTGTCGACGCTGCCCGGATTGAACTCCGCTTCCGTCGTGCGGCCTTCATAGGCCACCCACAGGCTCAACGGCTCTTTCTCTTCCGGCCAGTATTCGGCCTTCGCACCCCAGTGCAGCGTGTCGACGTCGGCATTGCCGAACAGCGCTTCGCCCGAGATGTAGCCGACGTTTGCCGCCAACATGAACTTCGGCGTCGCATACCAACGCACTTCCGCATTCGCGAACCATGCACTGTTCAGGAACAGGTCGTCCGGTCCGAACGCGAAATCCGCGCTCGAGTCGAGATAGCCGCCCTCAAGCCCGAAGGTGAAGTTGTTCCAGTAGTACTGGCCTTGCGCGCCGGCGAAGTAGTACTCGGCATCCGTGGCAACACCGAACGTCGGACCCGACGAAACGCCCGCACCCGCGAACAGGCCGACGGCGTAATTGGCGTTGCGATAGTAGACGTGCGCCGCACCTTGGAAGCCCGCATCGCGATCGAGCGAGAAGCCCGGGATGCTGTCATCCGAGAAAGCGCCTGTGCCCGCGAAATCGAGCTGCAGGTTGATGTTGTTCGAGAACGCGACGTTCAGCTTCGCGTCGCCCGAGATCGACGTGTACGAGTCGTCGAAAATGCCGCCCAGATCGTCCTGAGACGTCTGTCCGACGGCGAGGCTCACGTTGCCCGTGAACTTGTTCGCGCCGGCGACACTGACGCCCGACAAAGCGAGCGCACACAGCGCCGTACCGGCCATACCGGCCAACTTCCAATTCATGCGTAGTTCTCCATTTACCCAGGGATTGAACGTCGAGGAAGGCTACCCGCTTGATTCGTTAGGGTTTTCACGGGCAGAAAAGGTGGCGGACAATCACATGCAGGTCGCGCCGAAGTAAAGAGACTATTTGCGACGAGTCATCGCAGCAGCGAGTGGAGTCATCGCGCACAAATACATGCAAAACAAGTTCAAAAAAAGCAAGCTAGACTGGGATGTACTATAGTTAATTTATCCAATAGTGGTACCACCCTTGAAACCACCCTGCGGCCATTCGAAGTGCGACGCAGCAACAGCTGTGACGAGCATACTTTTGCGTGCGCAAACGCGCGCTCACACGCTAGCGTTGGCCCTCTCACCCATTTACTATCGAACCCACACCCCGCGAACAGGAGCGGGGCATTGAGGGGTTTGCGTGGGCGACGTCATCGCCGCGATATCGAAGTTTGCGGCCAACGCGACGGCGGCCGAACTGTTGCTGCTGACCGCGGTCGGAACGCTCTTCTTGGCGCTGGCCGGCCTCGGCTTCAATCATTGGCGGCTGCGCAAACGCCACGCGCTCGTTGAAGCGGAGCTGTTCGAAAACACCGTCGGCAAAGAAAGCACGAACTGGACGAACGCCGCGCTGAACCTCGAACGCCAAGCGAAAGATCCGGGCATCGTCGCGCGCTCCAGCGTGATGACGCATCTTCACATGCTCGACGAAGCGGCCAACGCGTGGCTGAAGGGAAGCCAGTGGGGTGAAGCGTTACGCGTCACGCAGGAACTACTCCGCGAGTGCTGCCATGCCATCATTAGGCCCAGCATAAATCAGGACGACTTTCGCGCGACGTCCGATCTCATCAAGCGCGGCCTCGAGAAGTATCCGGACCTTTCGAAAGCCGCGAACGAGGCGCGTGACAACGCGCTCGACTTCCTGACGGCACGCGACGCAACGCTGTCCGTGCTCGGCGGATCGGCGTTGATTCAGGACCTGCGCGATCAACTCCACGACGTGCGCACGGCACTCGCCAACAAAGCGGGCGGGCGTTACCGCGCCGCCTGACACGTCAGACCAGCTTAGAATTCAGGTAGGCGGAGAACTCTTTCGAGTTCGGCTTGTGCTCTTTCAAAATCAAAATGACGCGGTGAATCTGCGCGTCGTTCACGCCGAACTTCTTTATCCGCTTGATGAGCTCCGGATCGCGCAGCCGGCTCACGAGTTCCCCCGGCTCCATCGACGCGAAGTCGCGGATCGCACTCTTCACCGCCTTCAACACGTTGCTGGACATCGGGCTCAACCTTCGATCGCAAGCGGATGATAGTGCAGCGGCGCGCACATGTCTTGCACTCGCGTCACGGGGGATTGACGTGCGGGCGCTTCGCCTGGGCGACGAACTTAAGCGCTCGCTGCGAACGGCCTGTCATGGATCCATTGCGACAGGATGAATTTCTCGTTCCGCGTGACCGGCAGCGCGGCGTGCAGACTCTTCCGGTCCGGTACGCCGTGCTCGTCGATGTGCGCGAAGAAGACGCCGTCACCCGCCTTGCCGCGGTGACGTAGACCCACGTTCGGAAACTCCAATTCGCCGCCGTCATAGTCGTCGTTCAAATAGAGCAGGAATGTCGCGACCCTGTCCCCCTTATAGTCGCCGCTCTGCCCATACCCTTGATCGCCCAGGCGCAGCGCGTCGTAGTGCGGCTTGATCTCTTGCCCCAGCGCATAGTGAAAAATCTGTGGCGGCTCGAACGCCACGGTCGGCATACCCGTGATCGCAGCCACGCGCTCGCGCACCACCTGTAAAACGCAGTCCGCCTCGACGATGTCGAATTTGAAATCGCTGCACGTGCGCGACGCCAAGAAATTCGACTTTTGTCCGTCGAACATCATCGAGGGTTGGTATTTGCCTTGGCCCCGCGCCATCAGCCAATCGCAAACCGCGACCGGCACAAACTTGTCGGCCGCGCGAATCCGCGGGGCCTCACAAATCGATCGGCGCTCCGGCGGTGTTGTCCAAGCCTTAATATCGACGCGGCGCCTCAGCCCCGCCCAATCGGCGGAGGTGTCGTCATGAGAGAGGATGCGCAGTTGCCCTTGCGCCCGCGCCGAGCCGCGCTCTGCGGCATGCTGCAAGAGGTCGAGCGCGTCGTACCAACTTGGCGCCGAAAACGCGCCTGTCGCCCTGATCGTCGCCACCTGACACAGCGCATCGGGATCTTCCCGCTCGGCCGCCCAAAACAAAAGCTCGACCGCCTCCTTTGGCTCGAACGGCGCATCGCGCCCGACAAGCAGACGCAGCGCCGCCGCCGTAGCCGCGGGTGCCGACCCGCGCTTGGCGTCAGCGCGAAGCTGTTCAATCGAAGGTATGTTCATGCTCATCGGACCAGGTTCGATACGGAACCGCCAATTCTGCGAACTGCAGCGCGCGGGTCAAGTTTTCCTACGCGCGCGAATCCTGCTTAACGTCGCTTGCGCCAACATTGCGAGGTTCCACCCTATGCTCACGCTTTACCAAGACCCCCGCTCAGGCAACTGTTACAAGGCCGTCCTGACTGCCGCTCATCTGGGCGTTCCCCTCAAAACAGTCGATATCGACGTCACGTCGGGTGAGACCCGCCAGGCGGAATTCCTGGCCAAGAACCCGAACGGCCGCGTCCCCACGCTCGAATTCGAGGATGGCCGCCACCTCCCAGAATCCAATGCGATCATCTGGTACTTAGCCGAGGGCTCGCCCCTCATTCCCACCGACAAATTCGCCCGCGCGCAAATGTTGCAGTGGATGTTTTTCGAACAGTACAGCCACGAGCCTTATATCGCCGTCGCCCGCTTCTGGATGGTCTTCGCAACCAAGGAACAATTGCGCCAGAAGGAGCACTTGATCCCCGAATGGCACGCCAAGGGAAATGCCGCGTTGGGCGTCATGGAAAGCCACCTGAAGAACAATGCCTGGTTCGTCGCCGACGCCTATTCGCTCGCCGATGTCGCGCTCTATGCCTACACACATTGCGCCGAAGAGGGTGGCTTCAACTTGAAGCAGTACCCCGCCCTCTCCGACTGGCTATCCCGCGTTGCAGCAACGAGGGGATTCGTCGCCATGGGCGCCTCGCGCTAATTGCGGGGACCGTGCTATCCACGGCGCCGGAAACATCAGACAAGGGGTTCCACACATGAAGACGTTTCGTGCCGCACTCATGCTCGGGTGCGCGATCGCGCTGTCAAGCTGCGGTGAGTCGAATCAGAAGGCGGCCACCGGCACTGGCACTGGCAAGGGAACGGCGGCGGAAGCCGACAAGTTCGTCGCCGAGCTGAACGACGACATCCGCAAGATGACGCCGTACATCAGCGCTGCGAACTGGCTGCAGCAAACCTACATCACCGACGATTCGCAGTTGATCGCGTCCAAGGCGAACGCCGAGCTGCTGGGCTGGCAGGCGCGCCGCATCGAAGAGGCGAAGCGTTTCAACGGCGTCGAAGGCATGAGCGCCGAGACCGCGCGCGCCATCATGCTCCTGAAGAACGTCTCGGCCCCGGCGCCGTCCGACAAAGCGCTTCAAGACGAACTCGCAAAAATCATGTCAAAGATGGAGGCGAACTACGGCTCCGGTAAGTGGTGCCGCACGGCCAACGACTGCCTCGTCCTCGACGACATCGAAAAGATCATCGACGACCCGAACCAAACGCCGGAAGCGCGTGCAGCTGCCTGGAAGGGCTGGCAGGAAACCGCGCGACCCATCCGCAAGGACTATCAGCGCTTCGTCGAGATCGTGAATCAAGGCGCGAAAGAAATGGGTTTTGCCGACACCGGCGAAGTTTGGCGCGGCGCCTACGACATGACCCCCGCCGAGTTCTCAGCCGAGACGGAGCGGCTCTGGGGCCAAGTCAAACCGCTCTACAACGAACTGCACTGCTTCGTGCGCGCCAAGCTGAATGCAAAATATGGTGACGCCGTTGTGACGAAGACAGGCACAATCCCGTCGCATTTGCTCGGCAACATGTGGGCGCAACAGTGGAGCAACATCTATCCGCTGCTGGAACCCTACAAAGGCGTGGCGAACCTCGACGTGACGTCGGTCTTAAAGAAGCAACGCGAAGCAATACTCGCGGAAATGCGCAAGACCGAAAAGGTCTCGACGCCGGTCGAGTTCGCGGAAGTGAGCCACAAGGCCGACCTCGCCATGTCGGTGAAGATGACGCGAACGGCGGAAGACTTCTACGTCTCGCTCGGCATGCCGAAACTCCCGGAATCGTTCTGGAAGAAGTCGATGCTGACGCGTCCGCGCGACCGCGACGTCGTCTGCCACGCCAGCGCCTGGGACTTGAACATGGAAGGCGACGTGCGCATCAAGCAGTGCATCGAGCCCACCGAAGATCAGTTGACCACGATTCACCACGAACTCGGTCACATCTATTACGACCTGATGTACAACCCGCTGCCGCCGATGTTCCAAGGCGCAGCGCACGACGGCTTCCACGAAGCGATCGGCGACACGATCACGCTATCGCTGACGCCGGCGCACTTGAACAAGATCGGCCTCGTCCCGGCGCAAAAGCCGGATCCGAAGGCTGTGATCAACTCGCAAATGAAATGGGCGCTCGACAAGATCGTGTTCCTGCCGTGGGGCAAGCTGGTCGACCAGTGGCGCTGGAAGGTCTTCGCCGGCGAAATCAAACCGGATCAGTACAACGCCGGTTGGTGGAAGCTGCGCGAAGAGT
>JBKJZU010000426.1:0-3613 GCA_046715015.1 Micropepsaceae bacterium | reverse complement strand
CCGGATCAATCATTGGGACGACGGCCGCGGCGTCTACTTCAACGACCCGAACGGCCACCTGCTCGAAATCCTCACGCGGCCTTATGGTAGCGGTGGCTTGAGCGCGAAGAACCCGAATCCGCTGCTCACGCGTTGACATTGGAGCAACTGGGAAAAGTCAGAAACCGCTTGACTTTTCCGTCATATTTGTTCTATCTTTGTTCCATGAATTCCAGCTGCGGATCGGGCCGACTTATCTTTGTCCGAAGCCAAACACCCACAATCCGATGGCGCCCTCAATGAGTAACAAGTTACGCATAAGTTACGTCATTGTTACGCCAAGAATGGCGAAAGGCAGCCGATGTTACGCTGTTACGGATTCGATTGCGTCTGTTTTTCATACGTCAGCGCGATCGCACCTCAATCAGCAGGGCTTGCCGCGCGCGAGCGCGATGCCAGGCACGGATATGTGCCCCCGCGACGGCGATCGCGGTCGCAAGCACTGTCGCGTCATCGGTAAGGCCAAGCCCCGGAATGAAGTCCGGGATCATGTCGAACGGCGTCACGAAATAGGCAATCGCGCCCAGCAACACCGCCCGCGCCGCCAGCGGCGTCTCGCGGTCGAACGCGCAATAGTAAGTCGCAACCACGTCTTCCGCGAACGGGATGTGGCCGACAAAGCGGCGCAGCTGGCGCCAGAATCCCTCGCGCACGATGTGCTCGTCGCGCGCCATATGTTCGGGCGGCAGGATCTCGCCTTCAAGCGGGGGCATGTGTGCGTTCATTTGCGTAACAACCAAATCCCTAGCGTCACGACGGCGCTGATGAGGAGGCATGTGGTCACCGGAATATAAAGCTGAAAGCCGTCGCGTTCGATCACGAAATCGCCGGGTAATCGCCCGAGCCCAAGGCGCACGAGATACGGCCAAAAAAAGCCGGCCGCAACCAGCACGACGCCTACGACAATCAGCAACCGCCCGAAATCCATCGCGTCTAGCCTGAAACGTCAACCGCCGTTATGAAAGCGCGAAAGCAATCTAGCAAAGGAAACGCTCTCATGCAGCTCAATCGCGCAGTCACAGCCGTGATCACCGGCGGTGCCTCCGGTCTCGGCGAGGCGACCGCCCGCGAACTCGCGGCCGCCGGATGCCGCGTCGCCATCTTCGACCGCGATAAGGCGAAGGGCGAAAAAGTCGCGGCCGACATCGACGGCGTCTATTGCGAAGTCGACGTGACGAGCGAGCAAAGCGTTCTCGACGGCTTCAAGAAAGCGCGTGCCGCCCTCGGCCAGGAACGCGTCCTGATCAACTGCGCGGGCACCGGCATCGCGCTCAAGACCGCAAGCCGCAAGAAAGACACGAACGAAGTCGTGCCCCACTCGAGCGAACACTTCGACCGCATCATCCAGATCAATCTGGTCGGCACGTTCCGCTGCCTCTCGAAAGCGGCAGCCGGCATGCTGTCCCTCGATCCGGTGACCGAAGACGGCGAGCGCGGCGTCATCATCAACACGGGCTCGGTTGCCGCTCAAGACGGTCAGATCGGCCAAGCCGCCTACTCCGCCTCGAAAGGCGGCATCGTCGGCATGACGCTGCCGATCGCGCGCGACCTGTCGCGCGACGGCGTGCGCTGCGTCACTATTTTGCCGGGCCTCTTCAACACGCCGCTGATGGCAGGCGCACCTGAAGAGCTGAAGAAAAGCCTCGGGGCACAAGTGCCGTTCCCCTCGCGCTTGGGCCACCCATACGAATACGCAAAACTCGCGCGCCACATCTGCGAGAACTCGATGCTGAACGGCGAGGTCATTCGCCTCGACGGCGCGATCCGCATGGCGCCGCGGTGACGACGCTCGACGACGCCTTCGCGAACTCGCTGCCGGGCTTGCTCGGCCTCGAGTTCGGCGAGACCAACACGGGCTCGTGCGCGGACGCATGGCGGTCAAACCGCACCACATAGCGCCGAATGGTTTCCTGCATGCGGCGAGCGTCATCGCGCTCGCCGATTCCGCCTGCGGACGCGGCACGATGGTCTCGCGGCCCGAAGGCGCGGTCGGGAACTCAAGACGAACTTTCTCGGCACCGCGAAAGACGGCGCCATCGAAGTCGAAGCGCGCCTCATGCACGGCGGCAGATTGACACAGGTCTGGGACGCGGAAGTCCGCCGCGAGGGTGAGACAAAAGCAATCGCGCTCTTCCGCTGCACGCAAATGCTGCTCTATCCGAAAGCGTGAGGCAATTCCTCGCAATCTTGCCCCTCTACCAGGGCGCCGGTAAGGTCCCGCCGGAGTCTCTGAACCATCTACCCAAAGGGATATCTCAAATGAATCGCAATGTGGTCATCGGCGGCGGCGCCGGCGTCGCCGGTATTCTCGGCGTCGCCGGTTGGTATTTCCTCTCAGGTCCGGGCGCAGGCCCAGGCGGCGGCACCGCGTTGGAACCCACCGGCCCGATGACGCTGAACACCGTCACCGTTGTGACCGATCAGGAAGCGACCCAGTCGCCCGACGGCCGGACGCTCAGCGTGACGTTCCCGAGATTCGAACTTGTCGCGAAAGCGGGTGAAACGACGTCGTCGGTGTTCTCGACCACGTGGCACCTCAAGCTGGGCGCGAACGAACGTGCGGTCGCCGCGATCGCGTCGGTCAGTGGCTACATGAAATCGGGCGGTACGCCGCCGCCCGTTCAGCCCGCGCCGGCAGCGCCGGTCGGTGACTCGACAGCAACGCCGGCAACGCCGGCCACCGATGGCGCTGCGCCGCCGCCCGCGACCGATGGCGCGGCACCGCCGCCCGCCGATCAACCCGCCGCGACCCCGGCCGCCGCTGCGCCCGCCCAACCCAGCGCTGGTGATGGCGTCGCTCGCGTCATCGTCTCCGTCGGTGGCGAAACGACGGTCACCGAATGGCGCGACTGGACCGGAAACGGCGCTGAGCACCAACTCTCGAAGGCGGTCGCCTATGTCGGCACCTCCGCCGACCTACGTGATGGCGCGTCCGTTCCCGTCACCGTCACGATCGAAGTCGCAGGCGGCACCTCGACGGAAACGATTTCGCGGTTGAACTCGCTGGTACTGCGCGTCGTCGCGGAAGAAGCGCCGATCCCGGTCGAACCCGGAAGCACGCCGGGCACGGCGACGGATACGACCACGCCGCCGGCGACCGACGCACCGGCAACCGTGACGCCGGTAGAGCCCGCGCCCACGACACCGCCGGCCGACAGCACGACGCCGCCGGCCGACAGCACGACGCCGCCGGCCACGCCGAACCCTTAAACGCGCGCAGCCAATTCCATGGCGCGGGCGAGCTCGATGTCCTTCATCGTCAGCCCGCCCGCGTCATGCGTCGTCAAAAGCACGTTGACGGTCTTATAGACGTTGGACCACTCCGGGTGGTGGTCCATCCGTTCCGCAACGAGTGCCACCTTCGTCATGAAACCGAACGCCTGAACGAAGTCCGCGAACACGAACGACTTGATTATTGCGTCGCGCGAAGGCTCCTCGCGCCAACCCTGCAGGTCTTTCAGCCCGGCCGCACGTGCTGCCGCATCGAGTTTCTTGCTCAAGACACTCTCCCATTTCTGAAGCGGTCTGGTCTATCTTCGCGCAAGACCGATCCGCTGGCGAGGGCCTCAATGTC
>JBKJZU010000425.1:0-8411 GCA_046715015.1 Micropepsaceae bacterium | reverse complement strand
TTGATCGAAACGGCGACCCGCCTCGTCGTCGACATCCTGAAAGACGTCTTCAACTGACGTCAGTGTTTCGGCGGAATCTTCTCGCCTGCCCGTAACGCGACGGGGAGCTTCTCGACCGCGTACGGGCAATTGTAGTGCGGCGAGCGTGCGCAATTCGGATTGTACGCGCGGTTGAAATCGACGGTGAGCGTCTTCGGCAAACCATCGACGTCGATATCGATATAGCGGCCCACACCGTAGGTCTCCTTGCCCGACAACTCGTCAAGGAAGAACGCCGACAGCTGCTTTACCTTCGCAGGCTCCGTCTCGTCGCTGTACATGCCGAGCTTCATCGGCTTGCCCATGAGCGTGAACGACGCGACGCCCACACGATTGATTCGCTTTAACCAGCCGCGCGACGTTTGAAAGTCGACGCCCTCGGCACTCGGCGACGCCTCGAACGACGCTTCGACGACCGCATCTGGATTGTACGCAAAGTGCTCAAGCCCCGCGAATTGCTTCGCCAGCGGATGGCCCTGATTATAGACCATGACGCGCAGCCCGTTGACGCCCGGGTTCATCTGCGTCAGCGCAAACCGCACGTCGATCCCCGGCTGCAGGTTGATGCGCTCCATCTTCTCAAGCGGAAACGACTCGTGTTTACCCTTGTTGAGGACCAGGGCTTGGCCGTCCTTGAACGTGATCACGAAATGCGCGCCGCGGGCCTTTCCCAGCGTCCATTTGTACTCGAGCATCTTCTGCTTGCGATTACCGAGCCGCGCGCTTTCGCCGTCGTTCAAATAGATCGCGTCGTCGATCTTGAGGATCGCAAACTCGTTCGTCGCCCAAGCCGCATTCTCCGCCGCCCGCCATTTCTCCCACGAAGCGACGGGATCCGCGGCAGCGGCAACGGGCGTCGGAACGGGGGCCGCGCTCTCATCTGTGGCGCAGGCGGCCAGCGCAACGGCCAAGGAAGCAAGCACGGTGGCGGTAACAAGGCGCATCAAAACACTCTCGCGTTGAACAAGCGCGATGAAGGGCCAAGCCCGCACGCCAGTCAACTCCGCTTTCGACCCAATTCGTGTCAGGTGCTAGGCGCCAACAAAGTCCAAAGCCCATGCACGACCACGGCCTGTCTCGCGACCTCGCAGTGATCATCGCCCGCCGCCGGATGTTGCAGCTGACCGGCGCCCGGTAACAATTGGCATTACAGCAGCTTAATCCCGTTGGCCGAAATCCGCCGCGAACCTGCCCCAATCCCGCCGCATGCCTGACGCTTGATGGCAGCGACCTTGAGAGGTGTCGCCCATGAGAAATATCGCTGTCCTATCGTTCGCGTTGCTGAGTGCCGGGTTCATGACGTTTGCAGTCGCGGCCCCGAAGCCCGCGTCGCAGGCGACCACCGGAGGGCAAGTCGACTTCGCGGGCTACCAAAACCTGTCGCAAGAAGTCGCCGCCTACCGCGCCAAACGGCTCGTCACGCATGCGCAATTCCAAGCTATGGCGCGCGAGCCGAACACGATCGTCCTCGACGCGCGGTCGGCCGCCGCCTACGCCCAAGGCCACATCGCCGGTGCGATCAACTTGAGCCTGCCGGACTTCACCGCGCAAAGCCTCGCCGGCACGATCCGCGATCCGAACACGCGCATTCTGATCTACTGCAACAACAATTTCGAAAACGACGCGCCGCCCGTCATGCTGAAGCGCGTGCAGCTCGCGCTCAACATCCAGACGTTCATCAATCTCTACGGCTACGGCTACAAGAACGTGTACGAACTCGGCGACGTGGTGAACTTCGACGACCCGAAGGTGCGCTGGGTTCGCGGCAGCTGATTTGCAGGTTGCGCGCGTCTCCTGCTAAATCGCCCTTGCTGCACCGCAGCGAGGGCGATGAGAATGCGCGACAAACCTTGGATTTTCCGCACCTACGCGGGCCACTCGACGGCGAAGGCGTCGAACGCGCTCTACCGCCAGAACTTGTCGCGCGGCCAAACCGGTCTCTCCGTCGCCTTCGATCTGCCGACGCAAACGGGCTACGACAGCGACGATCCGAAGGCAAAGGGTGAAGTCGGCAAGGTCGGCGTGCCCGTCGCGCATCTGGGCGACATGCGCGCGCTGTTCGACGGCATTCCGCTCGGCACCATGAACACGTCGATGACGATCAACGCGACGGCGCCCTGGCTGCTCGCGCTCTATATCGCCGTCGCCGACGAACACGGCGTGCCGCGCAAAGACCTTCAGGGCACGACGCAAAACGACATCATCAAGGAATACCTGGCGCGCGGCACCTACATCTACCCGCCGAAGCCGTCGCTGAAGCTGACGGCGGACACGATCGCGTTCACATACCGCGAACTGCCAAAGTGGAACCCGGTCAACGTCTGCTCGTACCATCTGCAAGAAGCCGGCGCGACGCCGGTGCAGGAACTGGCATACGCGCTGGCCGCCGCGACCGCGATCCTCGATGAAGTGAAAAAGAGTGGGCAGGTGCCCGACGCCGACCTCGGCCGCGTCTTCGGCCGCATCTCGTTCTTCGTCAACGCCGGTATCCGCTTCGTGACGGAAGTCTGCAAGATGCGCGCCTTCACGGAGCTCTGGGACGAGATCGGCCGCAAGCGCTACAACGTCACGAACGAGAAGGATCTGCTGTTCCGCTATGGCGTGCAAGTGAACTCGCTGGGCCTGACCGAGCAGCAGCCCGAGAACAACGTCTATCGCATCCTGCTCGAAATGCTGGCTGTGACGCTGTCGAAGAACGCGCGCGCCCGCTCGGTCCAACTCCCCGCGTGGAACGAAGCGCTGGGTCTGCCCAGGCCCTGGGACCAGCAATGGTCGCTCCGCGCGCAGCAAATCCTCGCGCTGGAAACCGACCTGCTCGAATACGGTGACCTGTTCGAAGGCTCGCCCGTCATCAAAGCCAAGGTCGACGACCTGAAACGCGAAGCGCTCGCCGAACTCGACCGCATCGACAAGATGGGCGGCGCGGTCAAGGCCGTCGAAACCGGGTACATCAAAGAGCGCCTCGTCGAATCGAATGCCGCCCGCGTCGCCGCGATCGAATCCGGCGACCAAACGGTCGTCGGCGTGAACGCCTACACGGAAACGGCGGACGCGGGTCTCACCGGCGGTTCCGCCGCCGTCGTCACCGTCGATCCCGCTGCCGAACGCGATCAGATCGAACGCTTGAACGCTTGGCGAAAGACGCGCGACGCAAAGGCCGTCGCCGCCGCGCTCGAAACGCTCCGCACCGCTGCCGGCGAAGGCCGCAACATCATGGAACCGTCCATCGCCTGCGCAAAAGCGGGCGTCACCACCGGCGAATGGGCCGCAACCTTGCGCCAGGCGTTCGGCGAGTTCCGTGCGCCCACCGGCGTCGCCGCAAGCCCGCGCCTCTCGAACGACGAAGCGATCGGCCGCCTGCGCGAAAAGGCGAAAGCCGTCGCGGTAAAGCTCGGCCGCGCGCCGTCTCTGTTGATGGCAAAACCAGGCCTCGACGGTCACTCGAACGGCGCCGAACAAATCGCCTACCGCGCCCGCGATTGCGGCTTCACGGTCGCCTACGACGGCATCCGTCTAACGCCCGCCGAAATCGCAAAGGCCGCGAAGGAAAAGAACCCCCACGTCATCGGCCTCTCAATCCTCTCCGGCAGCCACAAGGAACTCGTCGCCGAAGTCATGCGCGAACTCAAAGCTGCCGGCGTAACGAACATCCCCGTCATCCTCGGCGGCATCGTGCCCCCCGAAGACGAAGCCGACCTCAAAGCCCTCGGCATCGCCCGTATCTACACGCCCAAAGACTTCGACCTCAATGCGATCATGGGCGACATGCTGAACTTGGCAGCGCGATAGAATCAACTGGGCGCCGCGCCCGGCACGTACACGTTCTCCACCCCCGGTCCGAACGGCAGTCCGAGTAGGTACCACACGACGAAGAATATGCCCCACCCAAAGAAGAACGCGACAGTATAGGGCAGCATCAGCGCCACCATCGATCCGATTCCATAGTCCGGCATGTATTTGCGCGCCATCACGAGGATGAGCGGGAAATAGCTCATGAACGGCGTGATCATGTTCGTCGTCGAGTCGCCGACGCGGTAAGCCGCCTGTGTCGCCTCCGGCGCGATGCCGAGCAACATGAACATCGGCACCAAGATCGGCGACAGGATCGCCCACTTCGCCGACGCACTGCCGATCAGCATGTCGCACGCCATCGCAAGCAGGATCACGCCAAAGAGCAACACCACCGGCGCACCGTCGAGGCCGGCGCCCTTCAGCGTCTCCGCCCCGCCGATCGCAAGCAGGGTCCCCATATTCGACCACGTGAACAAGGCGACGAAGATCGACGCGAAGAATACCAGAACCAAATAGGCGCTGATCTCGCCGACACCTTTTGAGGCGAGCGATACGGCATCCTTGTCCGATTTGATCACGCCGGCACCCACGCCATAGCCGAGGCCGCAGGCGAGAAACACCAGGAACATGATCGCAACCATTGAGCGGAACAGCGGCTCGAACGAGCCCTCGTCGCTGCGCAGTGGCGCACCAGGGGACCACGCGAGCCACGCCACAAGCAGCACCACGAGCAGGAACCCGATCCCGGCAAAGCGCAAACCCCGCGCCTCGCGCGCATCCTGGGCGGCGTCGGCAGGCGGCGGCGCTACATGCGTCCACGGCGCGCCGGCATTCAGCCGCGGCTCGACGATCCGCTCGCACACCAGCGTGCCGACGATCGTGTACATCGGCACCAGCGCCGACAAGAAGTACCAGTTCGCCGTGATCTCGACCGTGTAGCTCTTATCGATCAGCGCGGCGGCAGCCTGCGTCATGCCGGACAGAATCCCGTCGCCCGGCGTGATCGCGAAGTTCGCCGCAAAGCCGCCCGCGACCCCGGCGAAGGCAGCGGAGAGCCCGGCCACCGGATGCCGCCCCGCCGACGCGAACACAACCGCCGCAAGCGGTATCAGCACCACGTAACCTGCGTCCGAGGCGATGTTCGCCTGCACACCTGCGAAAACGATCGCCAAGGTCATCAGCGGCTTCGGCACCGCGCGCACAAGTCCTTTCAGCGCCGCCGCAAAGAACCCCGCGCGCTCAGCAAGCCCCGATCCGATGATCACCACCAACACGATGCCGAGCGGCGGAAAGCTCGTCAGCGTCTGAGGCAATTCGACGAAGAGCTTCCGGATCTGTGCCGCGTCAAGCAAGCTGACGGCTGCAACCTCCGCGCCGGTCGCAGGGTTCACCGCAGTCATGCCCTCGATCAGCGCCGACAACGCCATCACGATCAGGATGGAAATAATAAAGAGCGAAACCGGATCGGGCAGCTTGTTCCCGACCCGTTCGATCGTGTTCAACGCACGCAACAACCGGCTCGGCCTAACTTCCGCCGCAGTGCTCATCTATTGTCTCCATATGGGCCGCTAGAATTGCGTCATGATCTTGCCGCAATTTGAGCACAATTGCGCCACGTGTCTACAGCGATGCGGATTTGCGGAACCGCAATCGCGCATCGTTCGACAGATCGACGATCCAATTGCTCGCGCGCGGGACGAAGTGTGTGTGCATCGCGAGTGACACACTCGACATCACCCCCGACAATCCGACAGGTCTGCACTGCAATAAACCACATTGCCCAGATTCTGCCCCATTCCTCCTTCAATGAAGAATTGGTTATCGGCGCATCCCGCGCCAACACGAGATTTTTTTCAGGGGCACGACGATATGGCCAAACTCGGGACGTCGAAGCACGATCTCAATCAAAGTCCAACGGGCCGCGCGTACAATTGGGGCAACAAGGGCGTTGAGGTGACGACGACGTTGCTCAAGAATTGGCTCGGCGCGCACACTGAGAACAGCCTTCTTCTGCGCTTCGAGAACTTGAAGCGTCGCGTCTCGGGCGCCGGCGCGTCGTTCCATCACTGGTCGGCCGTGTTTTTAGGGCTGGGCGTCTTCGTGACCGCGCTGTTCGTGGACTACAATATTATTCACGAGTTTTGGACGCGCGCGCTCTCCAACGAATTCGGCGAGGTTCCGCCCGCGATGGCGACGACGGTGGCGGCGAAGTCGCTGCAAGTCTTATTCGCGACGCTCGCGATCCACTACCTCATCACCCACATCGGCCACGGTGGCCGCATTGCATATTCGTTACTGATCTTTGCCGTGACGGCGTTCATGATCATGGGTATTGGTCTCTTGTGGGCGAACAACAGCCTGCCGGAAGGCGCAAAGGTCTTCGGCTTCGACGTCAACCAATCGGCACAATCGGTCGACAACTTCCTCAAAGGGTTGGGTGTGAAACCTCCGCGCGCGGCGGCGATGCCGGCTGAAGTCAAGGCCTTGAAGAAGTACGAGATTATCATCTGGCTGTTCTCGCTCGGCGCGATCTTCCTTGTCGTCGCCTCGATCGGCGCCATGGCGTTGCACTCGGCAATGCGCGGCTTCACGGGCATCACGGGTGGCGCTCTCTACGACAATCACGGCGAAGCCGTGCGCGGCAACCGCGTGCGCGACGACCTGCGCCAAGCCCAGCTCGACCTGCAGCACCTGCGCGCCAACGCTGAGGACTTCAAGCAAGCCAAGCTTTCGGAGTTCATCACGCACTACACCGAAGGCGTGGTCGCCGGCCGTTATGGCAGCTCGCGGCGCGGCTACCTGCTCAGAAAGGCGAACGACGCGGCGGACGAAGTCAGCCTCACATTCTCCTTCAACACGTCAGGCGACAACGTCGAGGACCTCGACGCCCATCGTCCACGCAAAGTTGCGTCTGCCTAGAGATCGAAAAGGAGATGGCTATTCTACGCACCCTGTTGCTGCTGCCTGCCTTCGCGTTCGTCGGCGGCCTGGCGCTCCTCGCCTGGAACGGCAGCGCGTTCGCAAGCTATGTGCCGCCGGCAAACCCGCCGCGCACGATCGTGATCGGCATCGACCTGTCGCAGTCGAATCCGCTGATCCGCGACGACGGTTTCGCGGGTCGCGTTGCCGCGCGCATCCAGCCGATGCTTGCAAACCTGGCCCCGCGGTCGCGCATCCTTCTGCGTTCGTTCGGTGCCTATAACTCGGCCGCGAACAACACGCTGACGCTCGATATCGTCATTGCACCGAAGACCGCGCGCGCCGAAGAAATGGCACGCTTGATCAGCGGGGTTATCGGCGGCTTGCCGAAAATGGTCCGCGAAGGCCGTGTCCAGGTTCAAAGCTCGACGAACATCGTTCCCTTCCTGATGAACATCTCGAAGAACGTCGACTGCCGCGCCATGCCCGCGACCGTGATCCTGGCAAGCGACGGCGTCGAAGACTCGCAAGTCGCCAAACTCGCACGCCGCACGGCGACGCTCCCCGCGCCGCAATCGGCGCCGTTCCCCGGCTGCGAAGAACTCATGATCCTCGGCATCGGCCGCGGCCTGAATTCCCCGCGTGACACGGAGCGCCTCTTCGGCGAATGGCAGGCCTGGTCGCAGGCGGCGGGCTTCCGCCGCTTCGTCGGCCTCAACGACTGGTAGGTCCCACGGCTTCGCGAACGCGCGCAGGCGTCCAACCCTCCGCGCGCAAGTGTTTGAGCGTCGTCGCTTGATCGCGTTTTGCCAGCCGCTTGCCGCTCGCATCCAAGATCAATCGATGGTGCGAATATTGCGGCATCGGCAACTTCAACAGCTCCTGCAGCAAGCGATGCACGTGTGCGGCCGCGAACAAGTCGTTCCCGCGCGTGACCACCGTAACACCCTGCAACGCATCGTCGACGACGACAGCCAGGTGGTAGCTCGCCGGCGCATCCTTGCGCGCCAAAACGAAGTCGCCGAACAAGTCCGGCTTCACGGCGATCGCGCCACGTTCGCCATGCGGCCCGCCTCCGAGCTCTTCGAATGACAAGGGACCGCCGACGCGCGCCACCGCCTTCGTCACGTCAAGCCGCCACGCATGCTGCTCGCCGCGCGCAAGCCGCTGCTGCCGCTCCGCTGCGGGGAGAGACCGGCACGTGCCGGGATAGATCGGACCGTCCGGCCCCTGCGGCGCATTCACGCTCGCCGCAAACTCCGCCTCGATCTCTTTGCGCGAGCAAAAGCAAGGGTAGGCGCAATCCAAAGCCTTCAACGCATCGAGCGCGTTCGCATAGTCGGCGAAATGCTCCGACTGCCGCCGCACCGGCTCCTCCCACGTAAGGCCAAGCCAGCCCAAGTCTTCGAAGATCGCGTCCTCGAACTCCACCCGTGCCCGCGTGCGGTCCGTGTCCTCGATCCGCACCAGGAACCGCCCGCCGGCACGCGCCGCCAAGTCGGCCGCGGTGAGTGCCGCAAACGCGTGGCCCAGATGCAAGTATCCGGTGGGCGAGGGCGCAAATCGCGTGACGGTGGGAACCATCCGCCACCTCTAGCTCAACCGCATCGACCCCGCATAGAGTGCGCCCGACCATGACCCAGCAACTCTCCGGCCCGCGC
>JBKJZU010000424.1:0-2616 GCA_046715015.1 Micropepsaceae bacterium | reverse complement strand
GCATCACCGGATGCTCGCGGATGACCTCGTCCAGGATGTCCCAAACCTCGGGCTTTTCCTTCTCGACGAGCTTCTTCGCCTGCTTGACTGTGGCGGAGAGACCGCGCGCGTCCAGCTTTGAGTAGATGAACGGCTTGAACAGCTCGAGCGCCATCTTCTTCGGCAGGCCGCACTGATGCAGCTTCAGCTCCGGACCGACGACGATCACCGAACGGCCGGAGTAGTCGACGCGCTTGCCCAGCAGGTTCTGACGGAAGCGGCCTTGCTTGCCCTTCAACATGTCGGCGAGCGACTTCAGCGGACGCTTGTTGGCGCCCGTGATGACGCGGCCGCGGCGGCCGTTGTCGAACAACGCGTCGACCGATTCCTGCAACATGCGCTTTTCGTTGCGGATGATGATGTCCGGCGCACGCAGTTCGATCAGCCGCTTCAGGCGGTTGTTGCGGTTGATGACGCGGCGATAGAGGTCGTTCAGGTCCGATGTCGCGAAGCGGCCACCGTCGAGCGGGACCAGCGGGCGCAGTTCCGGCGGGATCACCGGCACGACCTGCAGGATCATCCACTCCGGACGGTTGCCGGATTCGAGGAACGACTCGACGAGCTTCAAGCGCTTGACGAGCTTCTTCGGCTTCAGTTCCGAAGTCGTCGTCGCGATCTCTTCGCGCAGCGACACCTTCAGCGACTTCAGGTCCAGGCGCTGGAGCAGTTCGCGGATCGCTTCGGCGCCGATCATGGCGGTGAAGCTATCGTCGCCGTACTCTTCCTGCGCCTTCAGGAACTCGTCCTCGGACAGGAGCGTGCGCTCCTTCAAGGGCGTGAGGCCCGGCTCGATGACGATGTAGCCTTCGAAGTACAAGATGCGCTCAAGGTCCTTGAGCGTCATGTCGAGCAGCATGCCAATGCGCGACGGCAGCGACTTCATGAACCAAATGTGCGCGACGGGCGAGGCGAGTTCGATGTGGCCCATGCGCTCGCGCCGGACCTTCGACAACGTCACTTCGACGCCGCACTTTTCGCAGACGATGCCGCGATACTTCATGCGCTTGTACTTGCCGCACAAGCATTCGTAGTCCTTGATCGGACCGAAAATGCGCGCGCAGAATAGGCCGTCGCGTTCCGGTTTGAACGTGCGGTAGTTGATCGTTTCCGGCTTTTTGATTTCGCCGTACGACCAGGATTGGATCTTCTCCGGGCTCGCCAGTGCGATGCGGATACGATCGAACGTTGGGACGGCAGCAACCGGCCCGAAGACGTTTTGGACTTCCTGATTCATGGAGTGTTTTTCTCCTTAGTTCTCAAATTCTGTTCGCGCGGGGATCTCAAGAGCTCGGCGTCTCGACTTCGGTCACGAGATCGACGTTGAGCCCCAGCGAGCGCATTTCTTTCACGAGGACGTTGAAGCTTTCCGGAATACCCGCTTCGAAATTCTCGTCGCCGCGAACGATCGCTTCGTAGACCTTCGTACGGCCTGCGACGTCGTCCGATTTGACGGTGAGGATTTCCTGCAGCGTGTAGGCCGCGCCATAAGCCTCAAGCGCCCAGACCTCCATTTCGCCGAAACGCTGGCCGCCGAATTGGGCTTTGCCGCCCAACGGTTGCTGCGTGACGAGGCTGTAAGGCCCGATCGAGCGCGCGTGGATCT
This sequence comes from Micropepsaceae bacterium, assembly GCA_046715015.1. GTDB lineage: Bacteria > Pseudomonadota > Alphaproteobacteria > Micropepsales > Micropepsaceae > SZUA-430. Next base: position 974 of record JBKJZU010000424.1, on the reverse strand, counting down.
TGTCGTCGACCAAGTGGTGCAGCTTCAACATGTAGATGTAGCCGACGGTTACTTGCCGTTTGAACGGCTCACCCGTGCGGCCGTCGTACAAGACGACCTGGCCTGAGAGCGACAGCCCCGCGAGTTCCAACATCTTGTTGATGTCGGCCTCATGCGCACCGTCGAACACAGGACTCGCAATATGGATGCCGTGGCCCATGCTCTCGGCCATATCGACCATTTGGTCGTCGTTCATTTCGCCGAGATGACCGTCCTGACCGAACACCGTCTTCAAGTGACGGCGCAGCGGATCGGCTTTGCCGTCGCGCCGGAACTTCGTGACCATGTCGCCGATCTGGCGGCCGATACCGTTGCAAGCCCAACCCAAGTGGGTTTCCAGAATCTGGCCCACGTTCATACGGCTCGGCACGCCGAGCGGGTTCAGCACGATGTCGACCTGCGTCCCATCTTCCAGATGCGGCATGTCTTCGATCGGAACGATCTTCGAGATGACGCCTTTGTTGCCGTGACGGCCGGCCATCTTGTCGCCCGGCTGAAGCTTGCGCTTCACGGCCACGAAGACCTTGACCATCTTCATCACGCCCGGCGGCAGTTCGTCGCCGCGGCGCAGCTTGTCGACTTTGTCGGCAAAGCGCGCTTCGAGCCGGTTCTTGGCGTCATCATACTGCTTGCGTAGCGCTTCGACCTCGCCTTGCGCCTTTTCGTTGCGGAGCGCCAGTTGCCACCATTGCGCCTTCGTCAGCGTCTCAAGCATCGCCGGCGTAACTTTGGAATCCGGCGCAATGCCCTTCGGCCCGTGCGCGATCTGCTTGTGCAACAGCAATTCTTCGAGGCGCGAGTAGATGTTGCGCTCGAGGATCGCAAGTTCGTCGTCGCGGTCCTTTGCAAAACGCTCGATTTCTTCGCGTTCGATCGCCAGCGCGCGCTGGTCCTTCTCGATGCCGTGGCGGTTGAAGACGCGCACCTCAACGATC
>JBKJZU010000423.1:0-3709 GCA_046715015.1 Micropepsaceae bacterium | reverse complement strand
CGGCCGTCATGTCGGCCGCAAGCTCGTTCAGAGAGAACGACATGTCTTTCACGCCCTGATCTGCGCCCAGGCTGACCCACATGAGCGCGCGCACGCTGTCGCGCGCGACGCCGTTGCCGAACGCGTATTTGAAACCGAGATTGACCTGCGCCTCCGCGTGGCCCTGTTCGGCCGCGAGGCGAATCCACTTGGCCGATTGCGCGTAGTCGATCGCCACGCCTTGTCCCTTCAGGTACATTTCGCCGAGCCGGTTTTGCGCCGATGCATGTCCTTGTTCGGCGGCGAGCCGGACCAGCCGCGCGGCTTCCGCCTCGTCTTTCGCGACACCAAGACCCGCGGAATGCATCGCACCGAGACTAAACTGCGCGCGCGCATTGCCCTGGTCCGCGGCGAGCCGATACCACTTGGCTGCTTCTTTAAGGTCCTGCGCGACGCCCTGCCCCGTCACGTAGAGCAAACCGAGATTGGCTTGCGCCTCGGCATTGCCTTGCGCCGCCGAAAGCCGGAACCACTTCGCCGCCTGCTTTTCGTCCTTCGGCGCGCCGGCGCCGCCGATGGCCATGACGCCGAGATAGACCTGCGCCGTCGCGTCGCCCGCATCCGCCAGCGGACGAAACAGCTTCAACGCCGTCGCATCGTCGCGGCGCTCAAACGCCGCTTTCGCATCTTCAAGGGGACCTGCAATCGCAGCGCCGCCGCCCGCAATGGCGAGCCCAAGCGCGAGCACGCCCAAGAAAAGAATGCGCAAATAACTGGTCAAATTCGTTTCCTCGCCGTTGCGCAGCCAGCGCGAGGCGACCGTAGCGCACGGGCCAGAGAAAGGCCCGCGATAGTTGGCGACCCGGTGTGCGTCGCCAAGCGGCGCAGCGTCACGTCCCCGGATTTGAGCGGGAACGAAGGAACGTAGGTTGGACCGGTGCGTCGAGGTCGACGCGCTTGTTCGTGCAGGCGTGCCAAGAGTGCGGCCGTAAACGCCTTTGATATGCGCGCGACCATCGTGCAGAAGTCCGAGCCAGTAGATTATCAGCTGCGACGCACGAGTCCGACTAGCACCAAGAGCACGACCGCCCCGATGGTGGCGTAAGCGATCGAGGTGATCAGCGGATTGCCTACGCTGAAGCTGACGCCGAGCCTCGGCAATAGCCAACCAGCCAGTAAGGCACCAACGACGCCGACGACCACGTTGCCGACCACACCGAGGCCGTAGCCCTTCACCAGGACGCCCGCCAAGAACCCCGCGACGGCGCCGACGATGATCCAGATCAACAATGATTCTGCGCTCATTTTTCGCTTCCTTTGTTTTCGCGCGCCCTTGATCGAGCCCGCCGAAATCATGCCTACACAACTCTTTGGGTCTGCTGTTGTGCACAATCATACTTTGCAGACGGCGATTTGACACCGAACCAGTGCGCTAAGCAACGGCACAGCGCCCAAGACGATCTCGGCGTGCGCCCTAGCGCACGGGACTACGCCGGTGGTTCTAGTGGAACCAGAAGCGTAAACTGAGACCCGGGATTTCGCACGTCCACGCTGAACTCGGCACTGAGCTGTCCTGCGAAGGCGCGCACGATGCGCATGCCGAGGCTCTTGCCGGCCTGCGGATCGAAATCAGCGGGCATGCCCACACCGTCGTCGGCCACCGTCAGAACGATATGGCCGTCGCCTCTTCTAGCGAGGACGATTTGGACCTTACCATCCGTACGCTCGGGATAGGCGTATTTGACGGCGTTTGTAATCAACTCGTTCGCGATCAACACCAACGGAATCGCGCGGTCCGTTGCGACGCGAATGCCTTCTTCGGCCACAACGTCCAGCGCAACGCCGGAGACCGAGAGATTCAAGTCGCTACAGATATCGCGCAGATAGCCGCCGAGCTCGATCACCCCAATATCGTCATTTTTGTAAAGGCGCTCATGCGCGCGCGCGATAGCCGAAACGCGACTGGCGGCATCCATCAATCGCTGCCGAAGTTCGGGATCGGTCCCGTCGCCCATTTGCAGCGTCAGCAAGGCGGAGACGATTTGCAAGCTGTTCTTAACGCGGTGATTGATCTCTTTGAGAAGAACCTGTTGCCGTTCGACGGCAGCGTTGAGCCGCTGCTCGCGCCGTTCGCGTTCGATGGCCATTCCCAAAATATTGGCTGCACCCTGTAGGAAAGGGATATCGTTCTCGGTGAATGCGCCCTCGGAAACCGCATCGACCTCAAGCACGCCGAAGTGTGCGCCTTCACCTTGTAAGATGACGTTCATGGCACGGCGGATGCCGTGGTCCTTGAGAAGAGTTGGGGTTCGAAAGCGTTCCTCGTTTTCCAAATGATTCGAAATGACGGGCTTGCTCGTGCGGAGCGCAAATCCGGCCGGCGATTCCAGATCGGCACCGAAGCGCGCCGAACCGACGACACCTACGTGCCAACCAATTCCGGCGCGCACCACAAATTCCTTTTGATGCGGGAGATATTCGAGCACCTTGCAGAATTCAGCCTCAAGGGCTTCGGCTGTATAAAGAACCGTTTGGTCCAGAAGATCTTTCAGGGTCGTGCCTTGAAGTGCGAGGACGCCAAGTTCCGAAAGGATTTCCTGCTGCCGGATCCGCAACCGCAATGCACGTCCGCCGAGATCGGATTGGGCGCCCGCGCCCTGCGGGCTTGCTTCCACGACCGGGTTCTCAGCGTCCGACGGTGAACTCAGGCGGCCGCCATTTGAAACCGCTTCCGGGACTTCCGCCGCCGGCTCAAGAGATTTGCGATCGCCGGCTTCGTCCGGCAATACGCGGCGGAAACTCCGCTCAAGATCGGCCAACCGAAAGGGCTTCTTGAGTACACCTCGGTCTTTGTGCTCGTCACTGGTGGCAATATCTCTGTAGCCGGTCGCGAAAAAGAACGGGATGTTGCGCGCGGCGAGTGCGTCGGCGATGGGCTCGCTCGTCTCTTTGCCCAGATTCGCGTCCAACATCGCGACGTCGAACGATTGCGCGTCGATCAGCGCGAGTGCCTTGGCGACCGACGGTGCGGCGGTCACGTCCTTGCATCCGAGTTCGGCGAGCATGTCTTCGATCGCCATCAGAATGATCATCTCGTCCTCGACGACAAGCACACGACGACCGGAAAGGACTTCACTCATCGCGGGCGGCCTCGGGTGAGGGAATGTCGATCGTGCACGACAGGCCCTCCGCGCGGTAGTCGAGTTGCACCTTGGCGTCGAGTTCGTGCGCAAGGCCGCGCACGAGCACCCGCGAACCGAACCCCGTGCCCGTCGGCGCCCTCACGGGCGGGCCGCCCTCCTCCAGCCAGCGCAATAAGAGCCGGTTGGTTCCGGCCTGAGGCACGATCGACCAAGCGATGGCGACCGATCCGAGCGCGTTGGAAAACGCGCCGTACTTGACGGCATTGGTCGCCAACTCGTGAAACGCGATGCCCAGTGCCAGAGCCGTTTTCGGCGACACACGCGTGTTGTCCCCTGTAATGACGACACGTCCGGCGCGGCCGTTCGAGACCCCGAACGGTTTCAGGGCCTGATTGACGAGGTCGAATAGCCCCGCCCCCTCCCAGCTCTCGCGCGTCAGAAGATCGTGCGAGCAGGAGAGTGCGAAGAGACGAGACTCTATGGCTTCGCGAACGACCTCCGGATCCGAGGAGCTTCGCAACGCTTGCGCTGCAATCGATTGCACGGTGGCGAGCGTATTCTTGACGCGATGGTTCAATTCCTGAATC
>JBKJZU010000422.1:0-3055 GCA_046715015.1 Micropepsaceae bacterium | reverse complement strand
CCCGTCCACTTCAGCGGATCGAGCGTGTAGGGACCGGCGAGACCGATGACACCCCTGATTACTGACAACGCTAAGCCGTGCGCGCGCAGGTACGATGGGTCGAGCGCGAGCAACGCCGAAATGTGCGCGCCGGCGGAATGACCCATCACAAACAGGCGCGATGAGTTGCCGCCGAGTTCGGCTGCGTGGTCATGCATCCACTTGAATGCCAGCGCCGCGTCTTCGACGAAGGAGGGAAACTTTGCGGACGGAAAGAGGTGATAGTCGGGAACGACTACGGCGAAACCGCGCGCGGCCATCGTGCGTCCGAACAGGCGGTAGTACCAACGGGCGCCGGAGACCCAGCCGCCGCCATAGAGGTAGAGGATGGTCGCCTTCACCTCGCCCTTCCTCGGCATGTAGATGTCGAGCTTTTGGCGAGGCAGTGGCCCGAATGGAACGTGGCGTGCGCCGACGTTCGAATGGAACACAAGCTTCCACGGTCTCGCAGACGGATAAGCGGCAGTGCTCATGGCCTCTATAAGGTCGTGATAGCGCGGGCGCGCGTCAAGGTGGCGCTTTTGCGCGAATGCCGCAGGCGGAAACCGGTCAGTTCAGCGGTGTCGAGAACGTCAGCAACACCGCATGCCCGCCGCCACGTTCGCGGTTGGTGACCGGGTCACGATCGCTGCCGTTCAAGTCGTAGCGGTATTCGAGCTTCAGTTTGGCATCCGGCCGGTTCAGTTCTTCCTGCACGAAGCTCGACACGTCGACGCTGAGTTGCAGCTGCTTTGTTTTCGCGCGGGCTGCGAGGTTGTCGTCGATGATCTGCGACTGCGCATCGGCGGCGCCGAAACGCAGTTCAACCCGCGGACCATTCTCCGGTGCATAAGCGACGGAAATGTGCGGGGCGATTTCACTCTGCGTGTTGCGGACACCGGCAATCGTGTCGTCGGTTTCGATCATGGAGAGGCCGGCCCCGAACTGCCAGTTGCCGCGGCGCACCTTGTGCGCGACGTCGATGAAACGATCGCGCGAGCGCGCGAGCGGCACCTTGTCGTCGTCGCCACCGGGGCTCACGATGTCCGTGCTGACGCGGCGTTCCCAGAAGCTGGCGGTCGTCTCGCCAAGGCGCGTGTCCCACATCATCGCGCCGTTCGCCGTCGAAACGCGGTCGCGTGGTCCGGGCAGGAGTTCGGAACGGATCACGTCGCCGCGTTCGAAGCCGCCACTGACGACGGTCGGCAGAAATGGACGGATCGGGTCGATTGCGTCGGCAACCGCATCCGGCAAAACGTCCGCGACGATGACGTCGGCGTTGATGCCCGTAAACGACGTTCGCTTCAGCCACTGACCGCCCTGCGTCAGATTAAACTCCATCCCTTCTTTGCGGTACACGGATAGAGCCGACGACGCGTAGGCGAACGTAACGCCCTGGCGCTTCAGGGCTTCGCGATTGGTGACGTAGTCCTGATAGTCGACTTTAACGCGCGTCTCGCCGAATTCGATGCTCGACGACAGATTTGACCAGGAACCCGGCAACACCAGACGTCCGGTCGGCAGCTCGCGCAGCGATGTCGAGAAGCCTTCCGAGGTCTCACCGAAATCGCCATCGATCAAGAGCTTCAAGTTTTCGGAGTCGATGACCTTTGCAGAGAAGCGGTGGCGCCGCGACGTGTCGTTCAAACTCATCGAGCGGTCGCGCTCACGCAGTTGCGGATCGCGGAAGTCACGCGTGTCGCTGTCATCGACTGTCTTGACGACGTCGGTGCTGAATGAGACCCGGCCGTTGAACAGTTGTGCGTCAAGCCCTGCGCTTTCGGCCGCGACGGTGCCGAAGTTCATCCCATCGGCGAGGCGATCAACTTTGACGTTGACGGAAGGCTCTAGGTCGAAAGTGCCGCCACGGAGTTTGAACGAGGCGTTCGCTTGCGGCGCGTCGCTCTCGGAGAACTCAACTGGCTTGCCCAGATCCTCAAATGTTGGCGTTAGATCTTTCCAGTTTGGTGCCGGAGCAACGAACAGCTCGACGTCATGTTTCGCGAGAACTTTGGCTTTCAGCGTCTTGATCTGTTGAGCGGCGGCCGCGGCTTCGATGCCAAGGTTGCTTGCGACCATCGTTGGCGCGAGCCAGTAACCCTGTATCGGTTCGGCACGGGCGGCGCTGGTGATACAAACGGCGGTACCTGCCAGCAACAGCGTGCTGAACCGGCTTTGTCCCAATGGACGAGGTGAACGGTGTTCCATGGCGATCCAGTGCTCCGCAAGAAGCGCGCCATCGGCTGAAAATCACAGCTTTCGGCGCGAAGAAGAAACCACGCCGCGGTTTTGAAAACCGCGCCGTTAAGCCTTCCCGTCTTTTCGGAACACCGCCGACCAATTGACCCAGCGCTCGCCGACGCCACACGGACGTCTTATCCCCGTACGCATACTGCCGCCCTCCCTAGGCGGTAGCCGCGCAATACGCCTCAACGAATACGATAGAGAATCACGCGGCTACTCTACCTACAAGCGTATGTCTACTTTCGTCTTTGCAATAGAGGGAAATGAAAATTTTTCCGCATGCGGAGTAATTTGCATCGCTTCGCGATCATTTACGACGTGCACGGACGATGATCGCGCAGTGTTACCGGTCGTTGCAGAGGTTGATCGATTTGATGGTTACGAAAGACCACATCTGATGCACGGAGGGAGTTTCGGTGCGCATGCTCTGAACGCACAACGTGTTTTTGCGATGCAGCGTATATGCATGCGGCCATGGGAATACCTGGCTTCAAAGAGTTAAGCGCTTGAGCGGTCAGAAAAGGTGCGTGGAATATCTCTTGCTCAAACGAACCCTGCCGACGAGTGTCGATCGGTGGGCCACGTTAGTATGGTAGTCCTTCTAGGGGTCGTGTTGGGGCAATGGACTCGTACGTCGAACTGACGGAAGCGCTGGGTAGAATTCGGGCGGCGCCATCTCAGATCAGCGTTTGGCGGGGCGTTAAGGAGTTTTCTGCCCGGTTTGGTTACTCCCACCTCCTGGCGCTGGACCTTACGCGGGTCGCAGGCGGGTTAGGAGATGCGATGCTTCACA
>JBKJZU010000421.1:0-3480 GCA_046715015.1 Micropepsaceae bacterium | reverse complement strand
TGGGCTGCCATCAGACGAGCGGCACGCCCGGTATCCATTTCCTTGGCTACGCCGACGACAAAAACTCGCACCAATTCAAACGACAGCAACTGCCGCTCTCGCCGCATGCTTTCGCCGAGATCGCGCGCCGCCAAGCCTACGTCGAAGCGCTCGCCGCCGGTGCAAAGCCGAACACGTTCCGCCCCCACTCGGCCTTCTCGGCCGCCGCCTGGACCCCGCCCGGGACCGCGCCCTCGTTCAAACCCGCAACCGTCGGCGAGATGTGCACGACGCCGGCCGCCTACAGTGGCGCACCGGCGTGCGTCGCAGGCGCCGTGTGTCAGCGCACGGTGACATCACGAACCGAACCTGTCCTCTTCGGCGAATGCGTCGTCGCGGGCCGGCAAGCCTCGGCCGGCGCCGTGTGCTGGAAGGGCGAAGTGTCTGAAGTCACCGCCCTACCGCGCGATCGCGGCCCCATCCCCGCCTACAACCTGTTTGCGTTTCAAGATAAATGGAAGTTCGGCGGCTCGGCCTACGCCCGCGGCGAGGTCAATGGCTTGAGATGCGTGCTGCCGCAGTCGGGCGCGCCGCTCGGCCGCGCCAGCCGCGACTGCACGGTGGCCGAGGAAAACTTTGCCGACGTGAACCCGGCGCTGCGCGTGCCGCCGCATCTTTGCGCGAACCAAGGCGGCAACGGTTTCGACTTGTGCGCGGCGACCGGCAACTCCGGCGCCTGTCTCGAAGCGCGCGTCGTGCGCGGGATGCTTGACACCTGCTCGCCAAGCCGCACGTGCCGCGAGGACTACATCTGTCAGAAGTTTCCGGCCTACAACAAAATCAGCGCCCGCAACTACGGCAACACGAAGAACGGCCGACGCACGAACCTCTCATCGCCCGACAAGATCAACGGCGCCGCGATCCGCGCCCTGCATCAAGCGGAGATCGGCTTCTGTGTACCGACTTACTTCTTGTTCAACATGCGCCTCGACGGCCACCCAAGCCCCGCGACCGGCCAGCCACCCGGCCAACCGCGCATCGACCGCACACAGCCCGTCCGTGGATACAGGTAGGCAATCGCCTACTTACCCTTTCGCGCCTTCGCGCCTTTGCGTGAGGGCGCCGTCGTCTCGCCACGCGTAAAGTGATCGGCGACGATCTGTGCGATCGCCATCGTTATCTTCTTGCCCGTCGGGATATGGAGGAATTCGTTCGGACCGTGCGCGTTCGAGTGCGGGCCCAACACGCCCGTGATCACGAACTGCGTCTCCGGGAATTTTTCGCCGAGCATCCCCATGAACGGGATCGTGCCGCCTTCGCCCATGTAGACGACGGGCTTGCCGAACGCCATTAGCGATGCCTTCGCGACCGATTTCTCAAGCCACGGGGCCAACACCGGCGCGTTCCACCCCGCCCCGCCACGATCGAACTCCACGGAAACCTCCGCGTTGTAAGGCGGCTTTTTCATGAGGATTTCCTTCACCCGCGCAATTGCCTTCTTCGCATCCAGCGTCGGCGGCCATCGGAACGAAAGCTTCAGCGTCGTATAAGGCAGCAGCACGTTACCTGCATTCGCCGACGGCGTGAGCCCATCGGCGCCGATCACGGAAAGCGTCGGCCGCCACGTGCGATTGAGCACGAGTTCCGAAAGCTGCTTGGCCATCGGCATCGTGCCGCCCGCAAACGGCATCTTCGCGAAGACTTCCGGACCCAACACCTTTGCCGACTTCTTGGCCTGCGCAATGCGTTGCGTTGGAATCTTGACGTAGAAATCCTTCGGCAAAATCTTGCCAGTCGCCTCGTCCTCGATCCGCGAGAGCAACTGTCGCGCGATTCTAAAGCTGGAGGGTACAATCCCCGACGCGTCGCCCGAATGCACACCTTCGGTCAGCACCTTTACCGTCATCGTGCCGACGCCGTTGCCGCGCAGAGAGGTCGTGAGCCAAAGCTGCTCGTAGTTTCCGCAGCCCGAATCCAAACAAACGACCAACGACGGTTTGCCGATTCGATCCGCCAGATGGTCGATATAGAACGGCAGATCGTACGACCCGGACTCCTCGCACGCCTCAATCAAGATCACGCAGCGCGCATGCGGCACACCCTGATCCTTCAACGCCTGCAGCGCCGCCAGCGACCCGTACATCGCATAGCCGTCGTCGGCGCCGCCGCGCCCGTAAAGCTTGTCGCCTTTGATCACCGGCGTCCACGGCCCAAACCCGTCCCACCAGCCCTGCATCTCCGGCTGCTTGTCGAGGTGCCCGTAGAGCAAAACGGTATCGTCCCTTTCGCCGGGCTCGCCTTCGCCAAAGCTACGGCGCGCCTGGTGCTCGCTTTGGCCCGCCGAAGCCTTGGCGGAGGCGGGTATCTCGATGAAGATGACCGGCGTCCGTCCTTTCAGCTTAACGACTTCGAGCGTCGCGCCCGGAAACGTCGATACCCGCGCCCGCGCCCAAGCCTCCATCAGCTTGACCGCATCGTCCATGTAGCCGTGCTTTTCCCACTCCGCGTCGTAAGCCGGCGACTTGTTCGGAATCTTGATGTACTCGACCAGCGACGGAACGATCGCGTCGTCCCAATTCGCGTCGGCATGTTTCTTCAGGCGTGCGGGGTCGAACATGGCGGGGTCCTTTGAATCTGGCCCCCAATTTGTCACGGTCCGCGAACGCGGACCACCCGCGACTTTGAGGGCTTGTCGGCTATTGTTTTCGCGTCACGAACGGCAGCGTCGAAGTGAGCCCGCCGTCCACGGGAAACGCCTGCCCGTTGACGTAGGAGGCCTCATCCGACGCCAGGAACAGCGCCATCGCCGCGATCTCCTCGGGATGCCCGTACCGCGCGGTCGGGTTGAGTTGCCCGATCCGGCCCTCATTCCCGCGCGCCCGCGCGCCGTCTAAGATGGGCTTCGTCATACCGGTCTCGATCAGCCCCGGGCAGATCGCATTCACCCGTACGCCCGTGCCGTAGAGCTCGTTCGCGGTGACCTGCACCAACGAAATGACACCGGCCTTCGACGCGCTATAGGGCGTAGGACCCGCATTGGCACGAATGCCCGCAACGGAAGCCGTGCAAACGATCGCACCCTTTTTCTGCGCCACCATCAACGGCACGACGTGCTTGATCGCAAGAAATGGCCCAAGCAGGTTCACACGCAGAATTTCCTGCCACTGCTCCACCGTCTGCTCCACGATCGGCACATAGCCGCCCGAGATTCCGGCGTTGGCATAGATCGCATCGATCCCGCCGAATTCCTTAACCGCCCGCGCGACATAGCCCTTCACATCCGCTTCCGATCCAGCGTCGCCCGTCATCGCGACAGCACGCCCGCCAGCTTTCGTGATCGCCTCGACAGTCTCGTGCACGGCCTCGGTCTTGTCGACGCAGAGCACCGAGGCACCCTCGCTCGAAAACAACTTCGCCGACGCGCGCCCGATACCAGAACCAGCGCCCGTCACGATCGTCCGCTTGCCTTGAAGCCGTCCCACTTTGTCCTCGCCCTCTGAA
>JBKJZU010000420.1:0-3181 GCA_046715015.1 Micropepsaceae bacterium | reverse complement strand
TTCGAACGTTCGACCGCCCCGCAGAGGGGGCGGTATTGCTATTGTTCGTTCTTGAGAAGCAAGTGCTGGCAAATGAGCCCACTGACTCCCACTGCCCCGGCCTCGCTTTACCGCGACCCTGCCCGCTATGCGGCGGAGCGCAAGGGCGTGTTCGCGCGGTCGTGGCTTTTCATGGGCCATCAATCGGAGATGGAACGGGAGGGCGACGTCCTGACCGCGACGGTTGCCGGCTATCCGCTCATCGTGGTGCGCGGCCCGAACGGTCTCAAAGCGTTTCACAATGTGTGCCGGCATCGTGCGGGACCGCTGTTCGAAGACGAGCGCGGGAATTGCGGCAGCGCGTTGACGTGCCGGTATCACGGCTGGGTCTACACGCTGGACGGCCGGCTTCGGAACGCCCGCGATTTTGGTGCGGCGGACGGGTTCGATCCGCGCGACTATTCCCTCTTCGAAGTTCAAGTCGCGACGTGGCGCGGGTTTGTGTTCGTCAACGCGGACGCGAATGCCCCTGCCCTCGCCACGCACCTGGCGCCGCTCGACGCGCGGTTGGTTGGACGCGACCTCGAGTCTCTCGTTCACGCCGGGCGCCGCACGCACGACATCGGATGCAATTGGAAGATCTACGCTGAGAATTATCTTGAGGGTTATCACATCCCGCTTGTGCATCCACAGTTGAACGCGGAAGTGGACGCGACGAAGTATGCCGTGACGGTCGAGGGCGCGCTTTGCTTTCACCACGCGCCGCCGAAGGTGACGGACGGCGTCTATGACGGGCTTTGGGCCTTCGCGCTGCCGAACCTCGGCCTCAACGTCTACGAGCACGGGCTGATGGTGGAGCGGATGGTGCCGATCGGTGTCGGCGGCACGCGGTTGATCTACGACTTCTATTTGACGGCGGAGGCGGCGACCGACCCGTACCGGCGCCAGCAGGTCGTCGGCATGTCGGCGATCGTGACCGCTGAAGACAAGTGGATCTGCGAGCGGGTGCAGGCGAACATCGAGGCCGGGGTGTACCAGGCAGGCGTCCTGTCGCCGCGACACGAGGCGGGCGTCGCCTGGTTTCAAGCGTTTGTCGCGGCGGCCGTCTCCGCTTAGACTTCATTGGCAACGCCATTCTTGAGGAACGCCCATGAGCGCACGTCCGGAAGCCGTCGGTTTGTCGTCCACCAGGTTGGAGCGGATCGACCAGTTCGTGCAGCGCAAGTACATCGACACCGGCAAGTTTCCTTGCGCGTCGGCGCTGGTTTGGCGGCGCGGGGAGATTGCACATTTCTCGGCGATCGGACTTGCGGACGTCGAGCGCAAGAAGAAGGCTACCGAGGATACGATCTTTCGCATCTATTCGATGACGAAGCCGATCACGTCGGTCGCCACGATGATGCTGGTCGAACAGGGGCTGATCGCGCTCGATGATCCGGTCGCCAAGCACATTCCGGAGTGGAAGGAATTGATGGTCTTCGCCGGCGGTTCGATCACTGTCGGATTCAAGACGAAGGCGCCGGCCCGGCCGATGCTGATTGTCGATCTCCTTCGGCATACGTCGGGGCTCACCTACGGGTTTCAGGAATCCACCAACGTCGATGCCGCGTACCGCAAGCATGGGATCGGCGAGTTGGTGAAGGCCGGTACGCTCGACGAATGGGTGCAGACGCTGGCGAAGGTGCCGCTCGAGTTTTCGCCGGGGACGGCATGGAACTATTCCATTTCGACGGACATCTTGGGCTACATCGTCGGCAAAGTGTCGGGGATGAAGTTCGAGGATTTTCTGCGGGCGAAGATCTTCAAGCCTTTGGGCATGGTGGATACAGATTTCTGCGTGCATCCGGGTAAAGAGGCGCGGTTCGCCGCGTGCTACGCGGTGACGCCGAAAGTTCCGATGAAGCTTTACGACGATCCGGCGAACAGCGGCTATCTGGAAATGCCGAGCTTGATTTCGGGCGGCGGCGGTCTGGTTTCGACGGTGAGCGACTATTTGAAGTTCTGCCGAATGTTGATCGGCGGCGGCACGCTCGACGGCGTGCAGCTTTTGAGCCCGAAGACGATCCAGCTGATGACGATGAACCACCTGCCGGACGGCGAGGATTTGCCGTCGCTCTCGCGTTCGCTGTTCAGTGAGGCGGCCTATAACGGCATCGGTTTCGGGCTGGGCTTCGCGGTCACGATGGACCCTGCGAAGGCGATGATCCCCGGATCGGTCGGTGAATTCTCTTGGGGCGGGGCAGCGTCGACCGCGTTCTGGATCGACCCGAAGGAAGAGCTGATCGCGATCTTCATGACGCAGATCATCCCCTCCAGCTTCTATCCAATCCGGCGGGAACTTCGGACGCTCGTCTATTCGGCGTTTACGTCGTAGGCCGCGGCCCCCCACCCGAAATTTCCGCGCTTCGCTTCGAAATTTCGACCGCCCCGCGGTGGGGGCGGTATAGTCAAACAAAGTCTCATGAGGAACGTCCGATGTCCGCTGCCCCTTCGCTGCCCGCCGGTTTTCCCGCCATGCCGATCGCGCAGGCGCACGCGATGCTGACCGGCGCGCCCGCCTCGCCGTTCGAGGTCGAGGAAAAGGTCATTCGGGGGGTGAAGATCAAGACGTGGAAAAACGCCCCGGCGTCGCTTGCCTTGGTGTTCGAGGCAAGCCGTGCTTTCGCGGCGCGCGACTACATGGTGCTGGACGAAGACCGCGTGACGTTCGACGCGCATCGCCGCGCGGTTTCGCAGTTGGCGAAGCGTCTTGTCGCGGATGGCCTAAAGAAGGGCGATCGGGTTGCGATCATCATGCGCAATCTACCGGAGTGGTCGGTTGCGTTTTGGGCTGCCGTTCTGTCGGGCGCGATTGTGACGCCGTTGAACGCGTGGTGGACCGGGGCGGAACTCGAATACGGGCTTGCCGACTCCGGCACGTCGGTCGCCCTGATCGACGCCGAGCGGTGGGAGCGCGTGCGCGAGCATGCCGACAACTGTCCGGACCTGAAGCGCATCTTTGTCTGCCGGTCGTACGAGGACATCGCCGATCCTCGGGTGAAGAAGCTCGAAGATGTGATCGGTGCGCCGAACACATGGGCGAAATTGGCTGAGCTTCCGCTACCCGCCGTGGCGCTGGAGCCGGAAGACGATGTGACGATCTTTTATACCTCCGGCACGACGGGCAAGCCGAAGGGCGCCGTCATCACGCATCGCAACATCA
>JBKJZU010000419.1:0-3495 GCA_046715015.1 Micropepsaceae bacterium | reverse complement strand
GTTCGGGTGTGTGTGTTTTGCTCATTCTTCTCGAACGCTAGCGGATCAGTGTTAACGCGATACAAAATCGGGCCTATAACGGCGCCTGAGAAAAAGGTCAGGAGGACAACATGCGCATCGGATTCATCGGGCTTGGGAACATGGGCGGGCCGATGGCGGCCAATCTTGTGAGGGCCGGTCACGATGTCGCGGTGTTCGACATGTCGGCTGCCGCAATCGACAAGGCGGTTGCGGCAGGTGCGCGTTCGCGCAGTTCGGCGAGCGACGCCGCGCGCGAACAAGACGCGGTCGTGACGATGTTGCCGGCGGGGCAGCATGTTCGGCAGGTTTATCTGGGCGACAACGGCATTTTGAAACAGGCGAAAGCGGGGACGCTGTTGATCGATTCGTCGACGATCGACGTGGCGACGGCGCGCGACGTGCACGCGGCGGCGAAAACTGCCGGCGTCGAATTTCTGGACGCGCCGGTTTCGGGCGGGGTCGGCGGTGCTTCGGCGGGAACGTTGACGTTCATGGTCGGCGGCGATGAAACCGCGTTCGGCCGCGCGAAGCCGATCCTGGAGAAAATGGGCAAGAACATCTTTCACGCAGGCGGCGCGGGCACGGGGCAGGCGGCCAAGATCTGCAACAACATGCTGCTTGCGATTTCGATGATCGGCACCTGTGAGGCGTTCGTACTGGCCGAGAAGCTTGGTCTCAGCCACGAGACGCTATTTAAGATTTCGTCGACCGCGTCGGGGCAGTGCTGGAGCCTCACGAGCTATTGCCCGGTGCCGGGGCCGGTTCCGACGTCGCCCGCGAACCGCGAGTATCAGCCCGGGTTCACGGCCTCGATGATGCTGAAAGACTTGAAGCTCTCGCAAAACGCAGCGCAATCGTCGGGGGCTTCGACGCCGCTCGGTGCGCAGGCGACGGCCCTCTATAGCTTGTTCGAATCCGCGGGTGCCGGGGGGCGAGATTTTTCAGGGATCATCCAACTCCTGCGCGGAAACCCTCAGGCTTAACCGAAAATTAGGTAAGTGACTTAAGCCAGTCTTAGCGCGGCTTGCCTAATGTGACGCCTGTCATAGGGGCGAAAAGCTCAAAACAGGTGGGTTCAGTCATGAGCGTTACTGCGACGGTACGTCAGCCGGTGGAGCAACACGAAGAGGGCCACGCGAAACCGCGTTACCTCGAGTGTTTGAATCTGATCGAGCGTTTGCACCGCCAATTGCTCGACGTGATCAAGGACGAGCTTGAGCGCGTCGGCCAGCCCGATGTGAACAGCGTGCAAGCGCTGCTTCTGTTCAACATCGGCGAACAAGAGCTGACGGCGGGGGAGTTGCGCACGCGCGGGCACTATCTGGGCTCGAACGTGTCGTACAATCTGAAGAAGCTGGTCGAAGGCGGCTACATCAATCACGTCCGTTCGGATTCCGATCGCCGCACGGTGCGCGTGAGCTTGACCGAGAAGGGCAAGAGCATCCGCCAGATTGTTGCCGGCCTCTTCGACCGTCACGTGCATTTGGTGGAGCCTGCCGGTGGATTGCAGGTTTCCGAGTTCGCCCAGCTGAACAAGGCGCTGCAGCGGCTTGAGCGTTTCTGGATGGACCAGGTTCGCTATCGCCTCTAGTCGACGACCACAGAAACAAAGACGGCGGCTGCCCCAGGGCCGCCGCCGTTTTGCTTTTGAACTATGAGAGCGTTAGGCGGCCTTCTTGCGGCGGCCGCGGCCTGTGCTGGCCGGAACGCGGCCAAGGCCGATCTTCTTTGCGAACTCTGAGCGCTGGCGCGCGTAAGCGGGCGCCACCATTGGATAGTCGGCCGGCAAGCCCCACTTCGCCCGATATTCCTCTGGCGACAAATTGTAGTTCGAGCGCAGGTAGCGCTTCAGCATTTTGAGTTTCTTGCCGTCTTCCAAGCAGATGATGAAGTCGTCGCCGATCGACTTCTTCACCGAGACTGCAGGCTTTCCGGCCGCGGTACCTTCGGTTGCTGTGCCCGAAACCAACCCAGCGAGCACCGAGTGCACACTCTTGAGAATGGTGGGCACTTCGGACATCGGGACTTGGTTGTGGCTGACATAGGACGACACGATCCCTGTTGCGAGCTGCAACAGATGATCCATCGATTTGCCGTTGTCTGACTTGATGTCGCTCATCGAGGGTACCTAAGTTGTAGGAAATGAAGTGGACGCGCGTTCTTGTGAGTCAATGGACTTACCTGTGTTTTATGATCCCCAAAGTCCTCTGTTGCAAGACTAGGCAAGAATATCCTCCACCGTTATTTCACAGGGGTTCGCCGCCAAAGATGGCGAGATCAGCATTGCCAACTATTTATGCTGAAACAATTTGCGTGAGGATGGACGAGCGGGCGTTTGCATTTGACAGGTGGCGCCGAGCCTTGACGTTAACCGCTTCCGTTAGGACATCGCGGCTCCAGTGTTAGCAACAATAGTAATAGCGGGATTGATCGTTCGCCGCGCAAATGCTTGTGTGAGGTCGTGGGTCAGGGTCACCCGGGACACAAGCCCGGGTAGGGATAGCGCCAAGCGATGAGATGTCCGTTCTGCCAACACGACGACACGCAAGTCAAAGACAGTCGTCCAACGGAAGATAACGCCGCGATCCGCCGCCGGCGGGTCTGCCCCGCGTGCGGCGCCCGCTTCACGACCTTCGAACGCGTGCAGCTTCGCGATTTGATTGTGATCAAGAAAAGCGGGCGGCGCGCGCCGTTTGATCGCGACAAGTTGATGCGTTCGATCCAACATGCGATCCGCAAACGCCCGGTCGAGCCGGAGCGCGTGGAACGCATGGTCAACGGCATCGTGCGGCGGCTTGAGAGTTCGGGCGAGACGGAGATTCCGTCCACGACGATCGGCGAGTTGGTCATGCAGGGTCTGGGCAATCTCGATACGGTTGCCTATGTGCGGTTTGCCTCGGTCTACAAGAATTTCCGCGAGGCGATGGATTTCGAGACCATCATCGGTCAATTGACCGATGGCGACACCAAAGGCAGCTAGCCACGCGCGCCGACAACGGCATCGACGAACGGTTCATGCAGCTTGCGCTTTCGTTGGCGCAGCGGGGACTGGGACGCGTGTGGCCGAACCCGTCGGTCGGCTGCGTGATCGTCGATCGCGACGGACATGTTGCCGGTCGGGGCTGGACCCAGGACGGCGGCCGTCCGCACGCCGAGACGGAAGCACTACAGCAGGCGGGCGCGCGTGCACGTGGCGGGACGGCTTATGCTTCGCTGGAGCCATGCGCACACCAAGGACGGACCGGACCGTGTGCACAGGCGTTGATCGATGCGGGCATCGCGCGCGGTGTGAGCGCGGTCGAAGATCCCGATCCGCGCGTTGCAGGCAAGGGACATGCGATGCTGTCGGCAGCCGGTGTCACGGTGCGAACGCGTGTGTTTGCGGACCAAGCGAAACGCCTCAACGAAGGGTTCTTTTCGCGTGTCGCACGTGGGCGGCCGTTTGTGACGCTCAAGCTTGCGACGACGCTTGAC
>JBKJZU010000418.1:0-2540 GCA_046715015.1 Micropepsaceae bacterium | reverse complement strand
GGCCAAGCAACCAGCGCATTCTCATTCGTCACTTCAAGCAGCGTCTGCCGGTGATAGCCGACACCGACATGCCGGTCGCGCGCACCAACGCCGACGGAAACGCCAGCGACTGCAATATCGAACAGCGCACCCGCTCGGCCCGACGCCGCCGCAGGCAGCGAACACCAGCGAAAGCCGAAACCCGCTTCCACCGCACACGTGTCGCCCGCGTCTCCGCGCGCGGCAGCATCGGGTGCACCGGCCCATTGGTTGCGCAAATCGGCGACGGTTAATTGAACCTCGCCGACAGCGACGGATGTGCCGCGAAACGCATCGTCGACCCACACGCCGTAAAACCGAAACCGATGCACGTCGCCGACGGCCGTAGCGACACCAGGCGCCTCGTACGCAACGTCGAACAAGCCAACGACTTGCCGCTCGCCGTCGCCGGTTTCGAAACTGAACGCGCACCCGCTGAGCGCAAAGGCGAGCAGCGGCGCGGCGCTGCAAAGCGCACGCTTCCGCTTGAGCACGTCCCTCTTGCTCCGCGAATCCCCAGTCATGCGCCGAACCTGCGCGCGACCCCGCGCAAGGGCAATTGCAGACGCTGCGGTCCAAGACACTCCGCACAACGACTGTTGCCGCCCAGCGTGTTTTAACCTTTCGTTAAGACATTCGGAGCGCGATTCGCAGTAGCTAGCCACGCGCCCTCAGCGACCGGTTGATCGCCTCGTCCAGCGCCGAGAGAAAGCGCGAGCGATCGCCGGCCGAGAACGGCTTCGGCCCGCCGGTCGTCTCGCCGGTCGAGCGCAAATGCTCCATCAATCCGCGTTGTGCCATCGCGGCCCCGATGGAGGCGGTGGTAAACGCGCGGCCCGTCGGTCCGATCGCTTCCGCACCCAGCTGCAACGCCCGATGCGCAAGCGGAATGTCCGTCGTGACCACGACATCGCCGCGCGCCAACCGTTCCACGATCCAATCGTCGGCGGCATCCGGCCCCTCGGCCACGACGACCATCTCAAGCAACGGATCGGGCGGGACGCGCACGCCGCCGTTCGACACGACATAGACCTTCAGCCCATACCGCCGCGCCACCCGGTAAACCTCTTCCTTCACCGGGCAGGCATCGGCATCGACGAAAATCTCGATCGGCTTGGCGTCGGGCTCGGTCATCGCCGGCGATCTTGCGAACAATTCGCGTGCGCACAAGAGCGTATCGGCGCGCCGGCGGCGGCAGGAGAGGGTCGCGTCGGTCAGGTCCGAAGTTCGCGGAGCAGCCGCTTGATCGCGGCTTTCAAGCGCTTCACGCGAGTCGCGTCGCCGTCTTGCCCGGCCCACATGACGCCAAAATTGATCGCGCCATTGATCAGCACGGCGAGTTCTTGTGCCGGCATGGCCTTCATCGTTCCGGCCGCCATCGTTTCTTTGATGCCTTCGCTTAAGTGCGCGAAGCTACCGGCGTCCATCTCGTTCCAGCGCGCCCAGCCGAGCACGCTCGGCGCCTCGATGACGAGGATGCGCCGCGCGTCGGTCCGCGCCATGTAGTCGATCCACGCCTCGCATCCGCGCTCCAGTGCCGCGAACGAATCCTTCGCGGCGTCTGCGGCGGCCAGGATCGCCGCCGCCGCCTCGCCGTGCATCGCCACGCACACGTCGGCGAAAAGAGCGGCCTTCTCCTCGTAGTGATGGTAGAGCGCGCCGCGCGTTACTTCCGCAGCCTCAAGAATCTCCTCCGTGGTCGTCGCGGCAAAGCCCTGCGCCGCGAACAACTTGCGCGCCGCCGCCACGAGTCTTGCCTTGGTCTCGGCGCTGCGTTCGGCGTTGCTGCGCCGGGCCATCGGCTCTCCCCGCTTGACAAACAGACTGACAGTATCTAAAAACAGACTAACATCCTGTTTATGAAAAGGCAAGACGCCATGCGCCTCTCCCGCCGCGAGACGATGATCGCAACCTTGGCAACCCTCGGCGCCGCGGCCGCGTCCGCAGCGCCTGCAATCGACGGAGTGAAACCAATGACGCGCTTTCTCGACCGCTATCCCATCATCGTCACGCCCAAGATGAAGGCGTGCGCCGAGTTTTATCTGAAGCATCTGGGCTTCACCGTGGGGTTCGAATCGACCTGGTTCACGTTGCTCTACGCGCCGGGCGAAACGGCCTCGCTTGCGTTCATGACGCCCGATCACCCGTCCGCGCCGCCGGGACCCGAAACCTTCGGCGGCACCGGCATGTGCTTCGAACTTCAGGTCGAGGATGCCCGCACAGCACACGACGCGTTCAAGGCGCGCGGCCTGCCGGTATCCTATCCGCTGACCGACGAACCCTTTGGCCAACGTCGTTTCGGCTTCCGTGATCCTTCGGGCATGTGGGTCGACATCGTCGAACAGATCGAACCAGCCAAGGGATTCTGGGAGCGCTACGTGTGAGACTCAGCGCCGCCCCCTCGCGCGCATTACGCCGGCCGTCCGCGCATCGCGCGCCAACCGTCCCAAGTCGCTTCGAACCCCAAACGGATAAACCCGCGCGGGATTACACGACACCATCAAGCCCAGGCTAGGATTGAA
>JBKJZU010000417.1:0-3742 GCA_046715015.1 Micropepsaceae bacterium | reverse complement strand
AGTCGATGTCGACGCCCTTCTCCTTCAGGAAGATCCGGACGCGGCGCGGGTTCGGCGCGGGGTCGGCTTCGTTGTAGAGGCGCACCTAATTCACGCGGCGCTCCTTGCCCACCCAATACGGTTCGCGGAGTTCGCGGCGGAGGATTTTGCCGCTGGGGTTGCGCGGTAGGGCTTCGATGAAATCGACCGATTTCGGAATCTTGTAGCCGGCGATGCGCGAGCGCGTGAAGGCAATGATGTCTTCGGCGGTTGTCTTCTCGCCCGGCTTTAGGACGACGATCGCTTTCACGGCTTCGCCCCATTTGTCGTCCGGCACGCCGATGACGGCGACATCGGCCACGGCTGCGTGGCCGAAGATCGCGTTTTCGACCTCGGCCGGGTAGATGTTCTCACCGCCCGAGACGATCATGTCCTTCACGCGGTCGTGGATGAACAGGAAGCCTTCCTTGTCGAAGTAGCCGGCGTCGCCGGTGTAGAACCAGCCGTTCTTGATCGACTTTTCCGTCGCTTCGGGCTTGTTCCAATAACCCTTCATGACCGTACCGCCGCGGATCAGGATTTCGCCGACGTCGCCTTGCTTCACTTCGCGGTCGTCGCCGTCGACAACTTTGATGTCGAGGCCGGGATAAGCCTTGCCGCACGAACGCAGCAGCGCGCCACGATGGTCGCCCGGTTGCAGCGCCGTGCCTGCGCCTACGGTCTCGGTCAGTCCGTAGAGCTGGAAGAAGTTGCAATCTTTGAAGATCGCTTGCGCGGTTTTGAGGAGTTCTTCGGTGATCGGCGAGGCGCCGTAGAACATGCGCTTCACGCAAGAGATGTCCGTGGTTTTGATGCGCGGATGCTGCACGAGCATCAGGATCACGGCGGGCACCAAGAAGATGTTCTTGATGCGGAATTTCTCGATCGCATCGAAGACGCCGTCCGGCGTCACCGTCTTCATGATGATGCCGTGGCTGCCTTGGGCGAGCGTGGTCAGGCCCATGTTGGCGCCCGCGACATGGAAATTCGGCATCGCGATCAGATTCGGATCGCCGACGCCGAAGTCGGCCCAGTTCGCGTCTTGGCTCGACTTGAAAAACGCGACGTAGTTGCCGTTCGTCAGCTGCACGCCTTTCGGGTGGCCCGTCGTGCCGGACGTGTAAAGCTGGATCGCGTCGTCGTCCGACTTGATCGGCAGGTTCGGGTCCTTGTCGCTTTGCTTGTCGCGCCACTCCACATAGGCGGGCCAGGTGGCGTGGCCGCCGTCGATGGCGATGATGTGCTTCAGCTTCGGGCAGCTTGCCTTGACCGCCTCAATCAGCGGCACGAACTCGGCGCCGACGAACATCGTCTCGCAGCCGGCGTCGTTCAGGACGTAGACCACTTCGGGCCCGGCGAGGCGCCAATTGACGCCGACGACGACGGTGTTCGCCTTCGCTGACCCCAGCAGCACCTCGAAGTAGCGGTCCGAGTTCATGCCCAGGTAGCCGATGCGGGCGTTCGGTTTTTGGCCGAGCGCGATGAGGCCGTTCGCGACCCGGCTTGCGTGCTTGTCGAAAGCCGAGAACGTCGTCTCGCGCCCCTCAAAGAAAAAGGCTGGCGAGTTGCCGCGTTGGCGCGCCTGCTGGCGCGGGATGTCGTCGAGCGAATTCAGGCCGTTGAAGTCGTACATTCGATCCTCCCATGGCGTCTTTTATTTGAAGCCAATCTAGCGCCCGGTTCCGGGGAAGCAATAGAGTGCTCCGACCTTGCAACCTTGAGAGACCCCGATGGCCCGCGTTCCCTACCCCGATCCCGCTGCACTGCAACCCGATACGCGAGAGGCTTTGGCGAAGCTCGCGCCGTTGAACATCTTCCGGATGCTCGCGGGCGGCGAAGGCCTGATGCCTGCATTCCTGAAGCTCGGCAACTACCTGTTGTTCAAGTCGAAGCTCGACCCGATTTTGCGCGAGGTTGCGATCATCCGCGCGGGTGTGCTGTCGAAGGCGAAATACGAGGTGCATCAGCACGAGCGGATCGGGCGCGAACTCGGCATGAGCGCTGCGTTGATCGAGGCGATGCACAAAGGGCCCGATCATCCGGCTTTGAACGAGATGCAGCGGTTGGTGATGCTCTACACCGACGACGTCGTGTTGAACGTGCGCGCAGGCGATCGGACGTTCAAACCGCTCAGCGAACGGCTGTCGCTGCAGGAGATGCAGGAACTCACGATCACGATCGGCTTCTACATGATGGTCAGCCGGTACTTGGAGACGTTCGATATCGACATCGAGCAACCGGGTACCACGGGCGTAAAGTTTCCGGACAGCCAGAAGCGCCCGTCATGAGCGAGGATGTCTTGCGGCCGATGCCGGCGGAGTCGCGCGGCGAGGCGCCGGGGCGCGGCCGGTTGACCGGGCGGCGCGTTCTCGTCGTCGGGGGCGGACAGGACACGCGCGGTCTCGACGACCCGCCTGTCGGCAACGGGCGCGCCATGTGCCAGTTGTTCGCGCGCGAAGGCGCGAAGGTCGCCGTCGCCGATCGCATCTATGACAGCGCGGAAGCGACTGTCGCCTTAATCAAAGGGGACGCCGTTGCGATCGAAGCGAATGTCGGCATCCCGTCCGACGTCGACGCCATGGTTGCCGAGGCTGGCGCGAAGTTCGGTGGCTTGGATGGGCTTGTCTATAACGTCGGTATCGGCGTCGGCGAGCCGTGGCTGGCCGGTGCGAAAGCCGACGAGTGGGACCGCGTGTTTGCGGTCAATATTCGCGGCGCGATGCTGACGCTGAAAGCCGCCTTGCCCGTGATGGCGGAGGGCGGATCGATCGTGTTGATCTCGTCGATCGCATCGATGAAGCCAGGGTCGCGCCTGCCCGCTTACGATGCGTCAAAAGCGGCGCTCGGCGGACTGATGCGGCACGCGGGGATTGAGGGCGAGCGGCGCGGCATTCGCGTGAACATCGTGGCGCCTGGGTTGATGGACACGTCCATCGGACGCGCGGCGACGCAGGGACGGCCGGGGCGCGCGAAGACGCCGGTGCCGCTGGGCCGGCAGGGCACGGGATGGGAGACGGCCTACGCCACGCTCTTCCTTCTCTCGGACGAAGCTGCCTACATTACGGGACAGGTGCTCGCGGTGGACGGCGGGATGACTGGATTGCGTTGAATGTCACTGCATCGCGTCTACTTCGATAGCAACAACATGCTCGACGGGGTGCGATATGACCTTGGACTCCCAGCCTCCAAGTGCGACCTAAGTCGTATACCTGAGCTTAAGGACGGTCTTCGTGTCATCATCTGCATGACCAACGAATTCGAAATGGAAGCCATACTGGAATACGATCAAGCTGCAGGCTGCTGGGGAGCAGTGCCGATCGACGGCACCATACGATACTTGGATGACACTTAGGGCGACGACGCTCGTGCGAGGCAACGGAGACGACAAGTATGACGAGCATCTGGCTTGATGGGGCGAAGGGGTTGTTGCCGGAGACGGTGACGCTTCGGCGGCGCATTCACGAGCATCCCGAGCTGGGCTTGTTCTTGCCGAAGACCGTTGCGGCCGTGCGCGAGGCGCTCGACGGGCTTGATGTGAAGATCGAGACCGGGCCGTCGTCGTCGGGGATGGTCGTAACGCTGCAAGGGCCGACGCAGGGGCGCAGGGTGCTCTTGCGCGGCTACATGGATGCGCTGCCCATGCCGGAGGATACCGACCTTCCGTTGAAGTCGAAGGAACCGGGATAGATGCACGCGTGCGGGCACGACTCGCACACGGGGATGC
>JBKJZU010000416.1:0-4368 GCA_046715015.1 Micropepsaceae bacterium | reverse complement strand
TCGTCGAGGTCGGATACCGCTGGGACTCGAACTGGCGTTTGGAGCTTGAGGCCGGTTGGCGCGAAAACGACGTCGACTGCATCAACTTCGGTGGCGGTTGCGTTCCAGGTCCCTGGGGTGAAATTCATCAGTTCACCCACATGCTGAACTTCGTGCACGACATCGACATTTCGGACCGCACCGCGCTCTCCGTCGGTATCGGCCTCGGCGGCAATTTGATCGAAGCCGACACGCCGTTCGCGCTCGCGGACGATGACGATTGGGTCTTCGCGGGGCAAGCGATCGTACAGCTGAGCCATGAGCTAACCAGCCGGCTCGACTTCGTCCTGACCTACCGTTTCATGACGAGCGAAGAACCGCAGTTCGGTCTGTTCGGCGGCAACGCGATCGAGATGGAGAACGAGAACCACACCGTGTCGATCGGCCTGCGCCTCGATCTACAGGCGGACGCCGAGCCGATGGCGCCGCAACCGGTGATGAGCGCACCGCCGCCCGCAGCGCCGCCAGCGCCGCGTCAATTCATCGTCTACTTCGGTTTCAACAAAGCGAACCTCAACGCCAGCGCGATGGAAGTCGTGCGTGAGGCCGCGGCCGTCGCCCGTCAAGAAGGCGTCGTGCAGATCATCGTCACCGGCCACACCGATACGGTTGGCTCCAACGGCTACAACATGCGCCTCTCGAACCGCCGTGCAGGCAATGTAAAGCGTGCACTGGTGAACGAAGGCATTCCGGCAGGCGCGATCTCGGCCAGCGGGCGTGGCGAGACCACGCTGATGGTCCAAACCGGCGATCGCGAGATGGAAGCGCGCAACCGGCGCGCTGAGATCAACCTGAACTAGCCGGAATTTCGAACGCAACAAAAAAGGGCGCGTCCCGCGGGACGCGCTCTTTGCATTTGAACGCGCTTGCCTATTGCTGCGCGGGAGCCGGCGTCGCGGTGCTCGCCTCAGTAGGCGCTGTCGCGGCGGGCGCTCCAGCGACTTCGGGCTTCGCCCGCGGCATCGGAACGACCTTACCCGTGGTCGACGCGGTCACCAGTGCGGGCGTCCCGCAGACATCCTGGCCGTGCCGATTGGCCACCGGTTCCGTCATGGCGAACTCGGCGAGCTTCAGCTTCTCTGGCCCCAGCAACTTGTCGTAAAGCGCCGACGAATAGAGGCAAAACTCGGTGATGTTCGCCAAGCTACGTTGCGAGGCTTCATTTGCCGTTCGCGACTTGTAGTCCTCAAGGCGCGATTCTCTGCCGAAGTACTTCATCATCGTCTTATGCGCCGTCATCAGATCCGGGCGATAACCAATGACGAATTCGTTGTAGCGCGGCGTCATCTTGCACGACAGCGCACCGACCACGAGTTCGGTTTGCAGCATGCGCATTTGGAATGCGCTCAAGACCTTGTCTTTGATGCATTTCGGTGCGGGCGGCACCTTCTTCTTGGCAGCGACCGCAGGACCCGCAACCATGGCGGC
This sequence comes from Micropepsaceae bacterium, assembly GCA_046715015.1. Lineage (GTDB taxonomy): Bacteria > Pseudomonadota > Alphaproteobacteria > Micropepsales > Micropepsaceae > SZUA-430. Next base: position 2,901 of record JBKJZU010000416.1, on the reverse strand, counting down.
TACCGCAATCAACAGAGCTGCGCGTGAAACTTTCATCGACTTCCCTCCCCGACTCGCTCCAATCATCATAGGGGCGCCCTTTACCACACGAAAGGGCCGCCCACTGGCAATTTCGGAGGCTCTGCGACTGCTGGTAGTCTTGGGTTCCACGGCCACCCTGGCAGCCCCGACAAGGAGCGCTTCCCACATGTCCGGCGCAGACATCGAAATTGCGAGACAAGACGGGCTGGAATTCCGCTCGGTTCGCCTGCAGGTGCAGGCCGACGGCGGCATTCGCCTTCACGCCTACGACAAGGGCGCGACCGCGAAACTGACCTTCGACCGCGACGAGTACGAGTTCTGGGTCACGATCCCCCCCGCCGAGGTCGCAAAACTTGCGGGCGTATTGCTCAGGGAAAAATTCGGCGGCCGGTTGCAAGCGGTCACCGAACTGCGCGACTTTTGCAATCAGCACGAGATCATCAACGAGTTCGGCACATGGACTTGAGGCCCGCTATACTGAAATCCCAAGGGGGACACGATGATTAGGCACACAGCAGCGATCATAGGTTTGGCCGCGACGGCAATCGCAGCAACCGCTCAGCCCAACGGGTGGCGCGAGGTCGACCCCGAGAACCTCGTCGTCATGGATACGGAGCACGGCCGTGTGCTCATCGAGCTCGCGCCGGACTTAGCCCCAAAGCACGCCGAACGCTTTCGCGCGCTCGTCCGTGCGAAGTTCTACGACGACAAGACCTTCTATCGCGTGATCGACGGCTTCGTCGCGCAAGGCGGCATCGGCGAGGGCGACGACAAGAAGACACCCGAATGGCCCGCGCTGACCGCCGAATTCGACCAGAAGATCACGGGCAAAACGCCGTTCGTCCCGCTCGGCTCCCCCGACCTATTCGCCAAGGAAGTTGGTCACTTGGACGGGTTTCCAGTGGGGCGCGATTGGGACGAAGCGCGCATGTGGATGTTGCATTGCCCCGGCACCGTTGCAATGGCGCGCGATACCGACCCGAACACCGGCGGCACTGAATTCTACATCCCGATCGGCCAAGCGCCGCGGCGGCTCGATCGCAATCTAACCGCGTTCGGCCGCGTGCTCGAAGGCATGCAGTATGTGCAAAAGCTGAACCGCGGCGATCCGAAGGTCGACAGTGGCGTGATCAAGGAAGAATCCAAGCGAGATTCGATTGAGCGCGTTCGCATGGCGGCCGACATGTCGGGTTCCGACCGCCCGCGCATCGAGGTCATGGACACGACCTCGAAGGAATTCGCAGACTTCAAAGCCCAGCGCCGCAATCCCGCGCCGGATTTCTACAAGCGCGTCGCCAAAAACCTCGACATCTGCGCCTTCAACGCGCCCGTCAAACACTTCGGTGAGAAGGCCGCAGAGATTCCAGCGCCGGCGCGAGCCGCCGAGGCTGCGCCTCCGCGCGTGAAGAAAGCAGCCAAACGCACGAAACCGAAAGGCTAGCCCCACCGAGCGCAGCCGCCGTGATGTCGCCCACCCTGCGCACAAGCGCAGGTGGCAAGCCGCGCGACATTGCTAAATCTTCACACCACGCCACGCAGTTCTTCGGTTAGAGGCGTACGCAGCATCGGTGTGAGTTCGATGGAAACGTTTTTCGCAACGCTCGTGAGTGCAAGCCTGATTGTCACCTGGTTCGGCAGCGGTGAGGTCACGCACGATCGTATCGCACTGCTCTACCCAAGCTGCGGCCACGGCCCACACTACGAAGCAAGCGCTGCGACGAACGCGATGACGCTGGAAACCGCCGAACTTAGCACCTTCGGCCGCGCCGAGACCGGTTGGAGCATCTACGCCGCACAAGCCGGCGCCACGATCGGTACGGCGTGCGCACCGGACTCCGAACGCTTCGCTGCCCTCCTCGCCAAATGGCAATCGCGCAATCGCATCAAGCCCACCGGCGCGATGGACGAGACGACGCTCGCCGCGATGAAACAGACCTGGCAAAGCACCCGCCCCTTCATCGCCGCATTCGACGGAGGAATCTGTCCCGCACCCGCCGCCGATCGCGATCTTGCCGACGCGAAACCGCGCGAGGGTTGGATGGGAAAGCAAACGGAGTTGGACGAAGACGCTCTCAGAGCACTCCGCAGCATGATCGCCGCCGCACGCGCCGAAGACCGGCGCATCGCTCGCGACAAACAGATGTTGACGATCGTCTCGGCGTATCGTTCGCCGGAATACGACGCCGAACGTTGCGCCGGCGGCAAATGCAACGGCGTGGCCAAGGCACGCTGCTCCGCCCACCGCACCGGCACTGCCGTCGATCTCTACGTCGGCGCAGCGCCCGGATTCTCACCCGTCAGCTCCGACGACAAGAACCGCCTCCATCAGGCGAACACACCCGCGTATCGCTGGCTTGTGAAAAATGCCGGCCGCTTTGGGTTTGTGAATTATGTGTTCGAACCGTGGCATTGGGAATGGGTGGGCGACCCCAAAACAATTGCCGAAAAAACCAGCACTGGTGCCTCGCAAGGTCGCGCGAAGTAAGAGAACCCCGCGCCGCCGTTTACCACTCGACCCGGCTTTGAGCGCGATCATCCCCGAGATGCACGCTGACGGCGGCTTGCGCTTCCGCTATCCGTGCGCCATCAGTTCGGGGACAGAGTCACGAGCCCGGCGGCGGTAGAGACTTAGCGCAGGCAGCACCTCGGATAGCGCTTGATGGAACATGAATCCAAACTCGTAGTTACGGTCGTGCTCGGCCTGGTGCTCGCGTTCGGATTCGGCTTCATCGCCAATCGGCTGCGCCTGCCGCTGCTGGTCGGCTACCTGCTCGCCGGCATCGCGCTGGGGCCGTTCACGCCCGGGCCCGTCGCCGACGCGCAAATCGCGGGCCAGCTTGCCGAGATCGGCATCATCCTTCTCATGTTCGGCGTCGGCCT
>JBKJZU010000415.1:0-3588 GCA_046715015.1 Micropepsaceae bacterium | reverse complement strand
AACAGGGGCTCTATGCGGTCGTCGGGGCCGCCGGCCAGGTGCTGAAACGCGGGCACGACCTCACGAACGTCTTGCGCGTGCTGGAGCCGAAACGGGTTCAGCTCGTCGAGCCTTGATCTGCCCAAAGAAAAACCCCGGCACCTTGCGGCACCGGGGCTATTTCAACCAAAGGCTGTTCCGTTACTCGCGGTCGCCGATCAGCGACAGCAGGAACTGGAACATCGCGACGAACGAGATGTAGAGCCAGAGCGCACCCAAGACGGCGTAGCGCGAGGCCGTCGTTTCGTCGGCAGCGGCGTAGTACATCGCTTTGATCTGCTGTGTGTCGTAGGCGGTTAGGCCCGCGAAGACGAGCACGCCGATCGCGCTGACCGCGAAGTTGAGCGCCGACGATTGCAGGAAGATGTTCACCACACCGGCGATGAGTACGCCGATCATACCGATGAACAGGAACGAGCCCCACGCGGACAGATTGCGCTTGGTCGTGTAGCCGTAGAGGCTAAGCGCACCGAAGGCGATTGCCGTGATCAGGAACACGCGCGCGATGCTGGCGTCGGTGAAGATCGCGAACAACACAGAGAACGACACGCCGACAAGCGCCGCATAGAGCCAGAATAGGCCCTGCGCCCTTGCTGGGCTCAAGCGTTCAATCCGAAACTGCGTATATAGCGCGACCGGGAGGGGCGCGAAGATCGCGACCCATTTCAACGGCGTCGCCCAAATCATCTGCATGATTTCGGGCTGCATCGAAAGCACGAGCGCGATCGCGCCCGTCAGCGCCACGCCCAAGGCCATGAACTGATAGACGCCGATCATGTAGGTGCGCAGACCTTGATCGAACGCTTGGGCCTCTGCGCTTGGGATCGCGCGGCCGCTGTAGTTCTCGTACTGTGACATCGGGTTCCTCCAAAAATCCGGCCCGTGGACCGGACAAACCATGCTCGGATATCGACATGTTTGCCGCTGAATTCAAGGGCAATCGGCGGCCAAGCCCTTCAAGAATAACAATAAACGATGGGGAAGGCGCTATTTAGCGTGGCCATGGCGGAGAATGCCCTATGCGGTACGCAGCGTCCGAGCCGCCGGGGTCGAGAGGGCCGTCCAGGTCGCCGCAATGCCGAGCGCCATGGCGGCAATGGCACCGCCCACTACGACAGCTATCAAAGTCGACATTGAGGGTACGAACGACGATTCCATCAGAAATCTGGCAACGGCCCATGCGGCCGTTGTGCCCACAATGGCCGCGACGAAGCCTGCGCCTGCGCCCAGGGCCGCGAACTCGATCAAGTAGGTCGTCATCACTTGGCCCTTCGTCGCGCCCATGACCTTCAGCACGACGGCATCGAACAGGCGGTGGCGATGGCCCGCAGCCAGCGCGCCCGCGAGCACGAGCAACCCGGTCAGCAGCGTCACGAAGCTTGCGGCGCGGATGCCGCCGGCGATCTGTTGAACCAGATCGTTTGCGGTTTCCAACGCTTCGCGTACGCGCACGACCGAGACGTTCGGAAATTTGTTCGTGACGAGGCGCTCGACCTCGTCTTCGTTCTCGGGCTTCACGAGCGCCGTCGCCAGATTCGAGTGCGGCGCCGTTTCCAGGACGCCGGGCGATACGATCATGATGAAGTTCATGCGTGCGTTCGAGAAATCGACATTGCGCAGGTTTGCGATCTTGAACGGGATTTCGCGGCCCAGGACGTTGACCGTGATCATATCGCCGACTTTGAGCCCCAAGCCTTTTGCGAGGTCGATCGCGAACGAGACGAGCGCCGGTCCGTCTTTGCCGGCCTTGTATTGTTCCGGCCACCATTGACCTTCGACAACCTGTTTGCGGGCGCCTTCGGGATTGCCGTAGGTGATCCCGCGGTCACCGTTGAGCGCCCATTTCGACTCGCGCGCGACCACGGCTTTATCTGCCGGCGTGTCATTCAGTTTCACGATGCGGCCGCGGACCATTGGCACCATGTCGAGCGCGGTCACGCCCTTGGCCGACCTCACGAGTTTTTCGAGCGGTTTTGCTTGGTCGGGTTGGATGTCGACGAGGAAGAAGCTCGGCGCCGTTGCCGGGATTTCTTCGTGCATGCGGCGACGGATGTTCGCGTCGGTGAGCGCGATCGCGGCGAGCAGCGTGAGGCCCAAACCCAACGACAAGATCACAGCCGGTGTGGGTGCGCCGGGACGGTAGATGTTCGAGAGCGCGAGGCGCGCCATCATGAATCGCGGGCGCGGCACGTGTCTGGCGAGCCACATCATCCACCACGCTGTCGCGCGCAGAAGCAGAAACGCGGCCGCCACGCCGACCGCAAATCCAGCGGCGAAGCGTAAGTTCGGCGTCAGCATAAGCGCGAGCGCGGCGAGCAGCGCGAAGGCCAAAACCGTTATAATGACGTAGGTGGGCTTCGGCAGGCGGCGGGTCGGCGCGACGAGATCGCGGAACATGACGGCGGGTGAAGTCTCCATCGCACGGGCGAGCGGCCAGATTGCGAAGGCAAACGCCGTCACCAAGCCGAACGCGGCGGCCGCGCCGATCGGCGTCAGATAAAGTCCGAACTCAGCTTCGAACGGCAGCAGCCTGGCGAGCGCGAACTGCGCCAAGATCGGCAGCGCCGCACCTAGTACCAAACCTGCGGCGACGCCGATCACGGCCAGCGCCATCACTTCTGCGAGAAACATGAAGAAGATGAAGCGGCCGCTGGCGCCGACGCATTTCAGCGTCGCGATGTCGTCGCGGCGGCGGTCGAGGTAGGCTTTCACCGCACTCCCGATGCCGACGCCACCGACGACAAGCGAAGTCAAGCCCACCAAGATCAAGAACGCGCTCGCTTGTTCGATGAAGCGGCGCACGCCGGGTGCCGCGTTCCAACGGTCGCGAACGTTCCAGCCGGCTTGTGGAAAGGCCGTGTTCAAGCGCTCTACCCACTGCGCGACGCGTACGCGCCCCGCTGTGCCTTCGGGGAGGGCGACACGGTAGTTGTAGTTGATCAAGCTGCCCGGCTGAACGAGGCCGGTGGCACGGAGCGCGAACTCCGAAATAAGCACGCGCGGCCCGAGCGTGAAGCCACCGGCGACGCGATCCGGTTCTTGGCGAATGACACCGCGAAATGAGAATAGTGCGCCGCCGATTTTGACCACCCCGCCTTCGGGGATGCCAAGTTTCGCAAGCAGACGTTCGTCGACGGCTGCACCAAATACCCCTTCGCGATTGGCGAAGAGTTCGTTCAGCGGCTGGCGCGGCGAGACATCGGCGGTTCCGAACAGCGGATAGGCGAAGTCGACCGCTTTCAGTTCGACGAGCGTGCGCGCATCGTGACCTTGGGCAATCGCCATGGCGCGCAGTTCGGCGACCATCGAGACCTTGCCGTTGGCGGCGAGCCAGTCGCGTTCCTTTTTGCCTAGTTCGCGTTGCGTGAGGCGCACCTCAACGTCACCGCCGAGGAGCTGTTGACCTTGGCGCGAGAGGCCTTGGAGCAGCGCTTCGCTCAGCGAGCCGACGCCGGCGATCGATGCGACGCCTAAGACGAGACAAGCAAGGAAGATGCGAAAACCGGACAGGCCCTGCTTCAACTCCCGGCGCGCGAGGCGCAATGCGAC
>JBKJZU010000414.1:0-2836 GCA_046715015.1 Micropepsaceae bacterium | reverse complement strand
CGCGGCCATCTACGACGGAATCGCCGAACACGCGAAACTGGACGGCGTGCTTGAAGCCGTCCGCGCGGCGCGCGAGGCAAAAGCCGACCTCCTTGTCGGCGTCGGCGGCGGTTCGATCATCGACGGCCTGAAAGTGGTCCAACTCGCGCTCAGCGAAAACGTCGAGACGATGGACCACTCATCGCGCTCGCGAACAAGCGCCACATGAAGCCGACGCCTTTGCGCCAGATCGCAATCCCAACCACGCTCTCCGGCGCCGAGGTCACGCCTGCAGGCGGCGGCACGGATGCAAGCCGCGGCCAGAAGCTCGGCTTCATGAACCCGTTCCTCGTGCCGCGCGTCGTGATCTACGACCCGGCGCTGGGCGCATTGACGCCCGAATGGCTCTGGCTCTCGAGCGCGATCCGCGGCGTCGACCACTGCTGCGAAGGCTACCTCGCGAAGAATGCGACACCCGTGTTCGACGCGGGCCTCGTCCAAGCGCTCGGCATGTTCGCAACCTCGCTGCGTCGCACGAAGGAAGTCCCGGGCGATCCGTTCGCGCGCATCGACAGCCAAATGGCCGCCTACCTCGCCTGCACGAACTCGTCGCGCGCAGGTTCCGGCGCAAGTCACGGCATTGGCTACATCCTGGGCGGCCGCTACGGCGTCCACCACGGCCATTCGAGCTGCGTGGTTCTCCCGCACGTCCTGCGCTGGAACGAGAAGACGACCGCCGACCGTCAGACGGCGCTGGCAGGTGCAATGAACCGCACGAACCTCGCCGACGCCGTCGCCGAACTGATCAAAGATCTGGGTCTTCCCGCCCGCCTACGTGACGTCGGCATCATTGAGGCGCAACTTCCCGCGATCGCCGAGGAAGCGGCCAAACACCCCGTTGTCCTCTCGAATCCGCGCCCGATCTCAAACGCCGCCGACGTGATGGAAATCCTGCGCGCCGCCTGGTGAACCCGCCGCCTCGTACGGCCGAAGAAAGCGTCTGCCCATGCTCAAGCCTGCAACCGACTTGTTGAAGCGCGGCCTTATCAAGTTGCGCCGAGAATACGGCGCGAGATTTGGCGACGTGTTCACAAGCCCGGCCGAAATGGAGTTGTACCGCCAAGTTTTTGCGGCGCCGCGCTCCGAACTTGCACAACCCGCCGTAACATTCCAACCCAAGAGCCTGAACGGCACCCCGTTGCTTTGCCGGCCGGGTACCTCGGACAAGCACGCCCTGGAGGATCTTCTGTTCCTGCAGGTGTATTTGCCTCCGCCGATGGCTCATCCACCGCGCACTATCATCGATCTCGGCGCCAATGTCGGCTACACGCTGGCGCACTTCGCACACCTCTACCCCGAAGCGAGAATCGTGGGGCTGGAACTCGACGCCGGCAATCACGCGTTGGCGCTCGCAAACACCGCGCCCTGGCGCGATCGCGTCACGGTACTGCACGCCGCGATCTGGTCGAGCGACGGCTACGTCACGTTTGGCGGGCAAGACGAAAACGAGTTTCATGTCGTCGGCGCTGCCGACGACGACGACAGCCGCCGCGTACGGTCGCTGACCATGCAAACGCTGATGAACGAGGTCGGCTTTCGCTCCGTCGACTATGTCAAGATGGACATCGAAGGCGGCGAAACTGAGCTCATCCTAAAGAGCGACGCAAGTTGGATGGACAAGGTCGCGGTAATGAAGATCGAGCTCCACGAAGTCGACTACCACGATTTCGAACGCGCGCTCGTCGCCCGCGGCTTTCGCTGCCACGAAGACAAACTTTTGTGGAAGTGCATCGTCGGCGTGCGCGATTGACGCTTACCCAGCCTGCACCAGTCGCTGCCAATAGAACGCCGGCCGGTACTCGTTGTACTTCGCGTGGAACGGAAGTTGTTTATGATAGGCCTGTAGGACCGGATCGTCCGAGTTCGCAACCGCGCTTTCGGTCTCGCCGATGATGCACGCGCGCGTCGCCGCGCCCCGCGAAAATCCGATCGGTCCGGAATGCCAGCAAAGCGCCCGCGCCCGCCGCACGATCCGCAAGTGCGCGTTATCAAGCGCCCGAAGCGACGCCGCATCGTGCGGCAGTAGGTTCCGCTGATAAGCCACCGGGTCCGCAGCCACAGCACCGGCGACCGCCAACGAGACCGCAACAATCAAAGCGCGCATGGGAAAGTCTCCGCCTATGCCTGTCTAAACGAATAAACTAGGCTCCCCGACCTGTCTCTCCCATGAACGGCCGTTCACGACCGCGCGATTTTCCCCAAGGACCTCCCATGCTGAGCTTTGCCGACTACCGCAAGCACGACGCCCTTTCGCTCGCGGAACTTGTGAAAACAAAGCAGGTCACGCCTGAGGAACTGCTGAGCGCGGCGCTCGCCCGCGCACGCGACGTGAACCCAAAGATCAACGCCATCGTCGCCGATCATGAGGATGTCGCGCGCAAACAGCTGAAGGACGGCCTGCCGCAAGGCTCGCTGACCGGCGTTCCCTATCTGCTCAAAGATCTGGGCGCCGCCCTCAAAGGCACGATCACGACAGGAAGCCTCAGCCTCGCGCGCGAAAGCGTCGCTGAAAGCGACTCAACCTACGTCGAACGCTGCAAGCAAGCAGGCCTCGTCATCTTTGGCAAAACGCATTCGCCTGAATTGGGCCTCAGCCCATCCTCCGAGTCCCGCATGTTCGGTGCCACGCGCAATCCGTGGAACCTGAACCATATTGCGGGCGGCTCGAGTGGCGGTGCGGCGGCAGCCGTTGCGGCAGGCATCATCCCCGTCGCGCACGCGACCGATGGCGGCGGATCGATCCGCATTCCTGCAAGCTGCTGCGGCCTATTCGGATTGAAACCCACCCGCGCCCGCA
>JBKJZU010000413.1:0-5842 GCA_046715015.1 Micropepsaceae bacterium | reverse complement strand
ATCTGGAGGCGATGAGGCGGACGACGCCGGCGCCCATCTTGATCAGACGTTGCAAGGTCGGTTTCGGCACGCGGCGCATCTGCTCGTACCAACCCGTCATACGCTCGATGAAGCCCAGCATTTCGGTGACGCGTTGTTTGACGTCGGGCGGCGTTTCGGGATCGGTCTCGGCGAGATCGCGCGCGGCACGAAGTACTTCGAGTGTCGGGTCGATCTCGCGCTTCTTGCGCGCGTCGACGATCGTTTGCACGACGTCCCAGGTGTCGCCCTTTGCCTCGTAGTAGTTGCGGCGGTCACCGATCGTGTGGAGCAGCGTGACCAGGCGATAGGTCTGGAGTTCTTCGAGGGAGGTCGAGGCGTTCGAGCGTGCGATGCCCAACGTCTCGGCGATCTCTTCCGCGTTCATGGGGCGCCCTGTGAGCCAGAGCAGTGCGTGGATCTGCGCGACGGAGCGGTTGACGCCCCAACGCGCGCCCATCTCACCCCAATGGAGCACTACTTTTTCGATGACGGGGGGCAGCGGCATGGGTCACCTGCCTGTTCTTTCTGTTGTGACAGAAATTACTGACGGTGGAGGCGCTTTTCAAGTGCGGTTTTCCGCGGCGCGGAGACGCAGCCGCGTTATCCACAGCGCGTCAGTACGACCGGGAGTGGTGTGGAACACACGAGACTCCAGCGCGGCAGTGGCATGGTTTCTTGAAGCTGACACAGATGTGCTCCAGGTTAACCGCAGCGCACTGAAAGCGCGGCACACTGGAGGAGTTGGAATCATGGGACGTTTCTTGGCGTTTCTGTTGGTTTTTGTTTTGGGTGGAGTGATCGGCCTCTTTGTCGGCGGGTTCGGCGGCGCGGCGGTCGGCGGTTATACCGGCGCATGCAAAGCCGTCGATACCGCTGTCGCACAAGGCGGCCTCACGCAAGAGGAAGCCAATGCCACGATTAAAGTGATCGCGGCCGAAGTCGGCATCAAAGCCGAGCAGAAGAAGCAGATCGTCGACGCGCTGAAGCGTTCGGACCAGCCTGCGACGCCCTGCTCTACGGCGATCGAAGCGTTGTAGTAGTCCGCTGTAAATTGGAGCCGCGCGGTATGCGATCGCGCGGCTTCTCCCCACTGCGGATTTACCAAAAACAACCCACGGTTGTTTCCTCCTCCTTGCGACCGGGGGCTCACTCGGACGTGAACCACCTCTCGTTGTTTTAAGGAGTGTGTGTCCCCGCATTCGTGTTTCCTACTTACGGAAGACGTCGCGGGGGGATACGTGCACGCTCATTTCTTTGCCAAGCTCGCATGTGCGGGCGCGGGGATCATTGTCTGCACGGCAGTCGCGATGGCGGCGGATCCGGCGCCGGCGCGCGACTTTGCGACCTATCAGCCGACCGCGCCCGCGACCCGAATCCAGGCGTCCGAGGCGCCGACGATCGACGGCAATTTGTCCGACGCCGCTTGGGCGAATGCGCGGGTCATCAGCGATTTCTATCAACTCGAGCCGAGCGAGAAGCAACCGGCGAGCGAGCGCATGGAAGTGCGCGTGCTCTACGACGAGAACAACATCTATTTCGCGATCCATGCCTTCGACCGTGAGCCTGACAAGATTTCAGCCTCTGTTAAAACGCGCGACGGAAATTTGAGCAGCGACGATCTGGTGCGCATCTATCTCGATCCGTACAAGACGCGGCGCGATGGCTACATCTTCGAGGTGAACCCGCTCGGTGCCAAGCTTGACGGTATCTTGCAGAACAACAGCGATGTGCTTGTTCAGTGGGACACGATTTGGCACGCGCACGGGCGCGTCGTCGCAGACGGCTGGGTTGCCGAAGTCGCGATCCCGTTCCGCAGCATCTCCTACGATGTCGCAAACGGCGACTGGGGCTTCGACATCTTCCGTTTGATCCGCCGCAAGAGCGAACGCATCCGCTGGTCGCAGATCGACAATCAACGTTCCTCGCGCGACATCTCGCGGTCCGGCACGCTCACGGGCATCAAGGACACTGCGCAAGGCCTCGGCCTCGACATTCAGCCGTTTTTGGCTTTGCGTTACAAGCACGAGTGGGAAATGCCGCGCGAAGACGATGTGACGCTCGAGCCGTCGGGCAACATCTTCTACAAGATCACACCATCGCTGACGGGCACGCTCACATTCAACACCGACTTCTCCGACACGCCGCTCGACCAACGTCAGATCAACACCGGACGGTTCGGCCTCTTTTTCCCCGAGACGCGAGACTTCTTCCTGCAAGACGCCGCGGTGTTCGAGTTCGGCGGCAGCAACCTGACCAACGACGTCAACGGCATTCCGTTCTTCTCGCGCAACATCGGCCTTGTGAACGGCATTCCGGTCGACATCGTCGCCGGCGGAAAACTGTCCGGCCAGCTCGGCAATCTCGGCATCGGCGCCCTTGTCGTCGACACCGCCGGAACGCCCACGACCGACAACCAAATCCTGTCCGCGGCACGATTTACCCTGCCCGTGCTCGACGAGTCCAAGCTGGGCATCGTCTTCACAAACGGCGACCCGACCGGTGCGACCGAGAATACGGTCGGCGGCGCGGACTTTCAGTTTCGCAACGCAACGTGGATTCCAGGCAAACAGATTCAGGCCGACTTCTTCTACGAGCGCAGCTTTTCAAGTGCGTTCGGCGACGATGATGCGTTCGGCACGCGGGTGAATTTCCCGAACGAGCCGTTCGGCGGTCGTTTCCAGTTCAAGGAAGTGGGCGCCAATTTCTCCCCTGCCCTTGGCTTCGTGAACCGGCCCGGCATCCGTTCCTACGACGGCGCCTTCTACTGGCTCGAGCGTCCGAAGGACTCTTGGATCAGAAACTGGAACTTGGGCACATTCTACAACTTCGTTACCGATCTGAACAACCACTTGGAAACGCGCGAGAATGGCGTGTTCTTCGAACTGCAAACCCAGGACACCGATAACTTCGAGATTGTCCTGTTCAACAATCTCGAGGACGTCCCGTTCGCGTTCTTCCTGCCAAGGGGCGTGCTCATCCCCGCTGGCGAGTACGAGTGGAATGCGGCCGTCCTCAACGTGAACACGTCGAACGGCCGGCCGGTCAACGGCGGCTTCTCGATCCGGTGCTGCGATTGGTTCGGCGGACGGCGATTTGGAACCTTCGCCTACGTCAACTGGCGTCCCGACTCGACGTGGGAGATCGGTGCCGAACACCAGTTTATCGCCATCCAGTTGCCGGGCGGCGATGTCGAGATTCAGGTCTATGGTTTGAACTTGAACCTCAACTTCACCCCCGACATGCAACTGCGCACGCAGGTGCAGTACGACAACATCAGTCAGGCCTTCGGCCTCTCCGCGCGCTATCGGTGGGAGTACGAGCCGGGGGCGGAGCTGTTCGTTTCCCTTGGGGAATCGGGCGATCTGATCGACGGCGAGCACTATCGCTCATCGACAACGCAGCTCTCGGTGCGCGTCGGAAAGCTGATGCGGTTCTAGCGGGCGTGACAGCGCGGGGGCGTCGTGCCAAAACGCCGCCACCGCAATTAGCGCCCGAAGGACCAATCCCATGAAAATCGACAAGTCCGTCGCCGCCATCGTTACCGGTGGCGCCTCCGGCCTCGGTAAGGCGAGCGCGCAGGCGCTCGCGGCAGCAGGCGCGAGAGTTGCGATCTTCGACATCAACGAGGCGGCCGGCGAAGCCGTCGCGAAAGAGATCGGCGGCGTGTTCTGCAACGTCAACATCATGGATGAGGGCAGTGCCGTCGCCGGCTTTGAGAAGGCCCGCGCAGCGCTCGGCCAAGAACGCGTGCTCGTGCATTGCGCGATGGCGGCGCGGCGCGGCAAGACCTTGTCGTTCGATAAGGAAACGCGCGGTTACAAGCGCACGTCCACCGAAGACTACGCGTTCGGGGTTCAAGGCATTCTGGTTGCGAGTTACCGGATGGCCTCGCTGTCGGCGCTGGGTATGGCAAGCATGAAGGAGCTTGAGGACGGCGAGCGTGGGTCCATCGTTCTCACCGCCTCGGTCGCCGCCCAAGACGCCCAGATCGGGCAGGTTATCTACGGCTCGGCCAAGGCCGGCGTGAACGGGCTCGTGCTGCCGATGGCGCGCGATTTGATGGACGTCGGCATTCGCGTGAATTCGATCATGCCCGGCATCTTTGCAACGCCGTTGATGCTGGGCGCGCCGCAGAACGTGCTCGACAGCCTTGCGGCGTCGGTGCCGTTTCCGAAGCGGCTGGGCAAGCCCGATGAGTTCGGCAGCCTGGTGCTGGAGTTGACGCGCAACACGTACTTCAACGGGCAGTGCCTGAGGCTGGACGGCGCCATTCGCATGGCGCCGCGCTAGCTCAAGGCGCGCTTGCGGCGTCGAGCGCCGCGAGATGCGCCGGCGAGAGGTTGAGCTTTAGCGCGCCCAGCGACTCGTCAAATTGCTCCAAGCTTGTGGCGGAGGCGATCGGTGCTGCGATCGCCTTTCGCGTCATGAGCCAGGCGAGAGCGATTTGCGCGAGCGTCGCCTTGGTTGCGGCGGCCACTTCGTCCATCGCGGCAAGAATCTTTTTTCCGCGCGCGTTCAGGTAGTTGCCCATGCGCCCGCCGCGGATGCTTTTCGTGAAGTCCGCTTCCGAGCGGTATTTGCCTGTCAGGAATCCTGACGCAAGGCCGTAGTATGGGATGACGCTGATCCCTTCCCGCGCGCAGAGATCTTGCAGAGGTCCCTCAAATCCCGCGCGGTCGGAGAGATTGTAGAGCGGTTGCAGCGTCTCGTAGCGCGGCAGGCCATGTTTCGCGCTGACTTCGAGTGATGCTTGAAGACGGTCAGGCGAGAAATTCGAAGCGCCGAGTGCGCGCACCTTGCCCGCTTTGATCAGGCCGGCGAACGCGTCCATCGTCTCCTCAGGCGGTGTCTCGGTGTCGTCGCGGTGCGACTGATAGAGGTCGATGACGTCGACGCCGAGGCGCTTGAGGCTGTCGTCGCAAGCGGCAAGGATGTTCGCCTTCTTCAAGCCTTGGCGTGGGCCAAGCATGCCGACTTTCGTCGCGACCAACACTTTCGACCGTGCGGCCGGGCCGCGCGCCTTCAACCACGCACCGATAACCGCCTCCGACTCGCCGCCTTTGTGGCCGGGCGCCCAAGCGGAGTAAACGTCGGCCGTGTCGATCAGCGAGACTCCCGCGTCGACACAGCGATCCAGCAAGCGGAACGACGCCGCTTCGTTCGCGGTCCACCCGAACACGTTGCCGCCGAACGCGAATGGGACGGTTTCGAGCGATGATTTTCCGAGTTTTCGTTTCTGGGTCATTGGATTAGCAAGCCTTCATTGGTTTGTCGCGCGTGAGGGCGCAGATCATTCTGGTGCCGCGCGAGGGGCCGTAGGTGAGGATCAGCTGCTCCTGCAGCACCGCCCACTTGTCCTTCGAGTCGGCCACCGCCGCTTCGACGGCGTTGCGGAAGTTGTCGTTGACGCGGCCGCGGTCCGTCGTTCCGGCGCCGACCTGCGGGTCGATATTGCCCTTGTCTTTGTTGAGCGTCAGATGTTTCACGCGCGGGAGTTTCCCGTCTTTGCCGTAGTTGCAATTGTCGGGTTCCGAGATCGCCGACTTCTGTTCGAAGCAGCCTGAGATTAATCCTGCGGGGAATGGTTTCTCCGTACGCAGTTCGATGTAGGGCGCGGGGCCGCGATTGTTCATTCCGGGTGGGTTCGCGGGCGAGAGCGGCGCGCCCTTGTCGGCGGCGTCGGTCCAGTTCGTGTGCGAATAGAAATCCTGCGAGGCGTGCAGCAGGATGCCGAAGTGCTCCAGCACGTTGCACTTCGCACGCCCCTTGATCTGACCGCCGAAACGGCAGGCGACGATCGTCGGCAGTTCGCTGTCGCGAA
>JBKJZU010000412.1:0-6518 GCA_046715015.1 Micropepsaceae bacterium | reverse complement strand
CGGATCGGTTGGGCGGTTCGCGCGGACGTCGATCGAGGACGGCGTGCGTTGGAAGACATAAAGATGCTTCGCCGCTGCACCCAAATGCGGCACGCATTGCACGGCGGTGGCACCGGTGCCGATGATGCCGACGACCTTGTCCTTCAGCTTCGACAGATTCCCGTTCGCGTCACCGCCCGTGTAGTCGTAGTCCCAGCGGCTGGTGTGGAACGAGTGCCCTTTGTAGCTCTCGACGCCCGGGATGCCGGGCAACTTCGGGCGGTGCAGCGGGCCCGAAGCCAGGAACACGAAGCGCGCTTTCATCGCGTCGCCGCGGTTCGTCTTTACGGTCCAGCGCGCGGTCTTCTCGTCCCAATGCATGGACGTGATTTCGGTTTGGAAGACGGCGTCCTTGTAGAGGCCGAACTTTTCGCCGATGGCGCGGCTGTGCTTCAGGATTTCCGGTGCGCGCGAGTATTTCTCGACCGGCATGTAGCCGACTTCTTCGAGCAGCGGCAGATAGATGTAGGATTCGATATCGCAAGCAGCACCCGGATAGCGGTTCCAGTACCACGTGCCGCCGAAGTCGCCGCCCTTCTCCACGATGCGGATGCGCTCGACGCCCGCTTCGCGCAGGCGTGCGCCGACGAGCAGGCCGCCGAAGCCGCCGCCGACGACGATCGCGTCGACTTCGTCGGCGAGCGGCGCGCGGGTGGTCGGCGCAACGTAAGGATCGTCCAGATAGTGGGCGAACTTGCCCTTGATCTCTTGATACTGGCTGTTGCCGTCGGACCGAAGGCGCTTGTCGCGCTCCGTACGATATTTTTCACGGAGGGCGTTTGGGTCGAAACCCAGGTCGGGGGCTGTGCTCATGATGCGCAATCCTGACACAGGGTTTGCGGGCTGACAATTAGTCAGGCGCGTCCACTCACCCTACGGCACCGGTGCTAGTCGACACCTACGAACCGTTCGACGACGCCGGCAAAGATTTTCTTGGCGGCCGCAACGTCCGCGACAGCGCCGGCCTTGTCGCCTTTGCGGCGCTTCAGGAGCGCGCGGAGGTAAAGCGCATCGTAGGCTTTTGCGTCGGCCTTGAGCGCAGCGTCGCAGTCCGCCCATGCCTTGTCGAATTGCTTCTGCCGGTAGTGCACGAAGCAACGGCCTTCGAGGAACCCACTGTCATTCGGATTAAGCGCGAGGCCTTGGTTGCAGTCGCCGAGTGCATCCCCGAGTTCCCTGTTCGCGAGCGCGCGCAACCAGCAGCGCCGGGACAGTGTCATGCGGTGCTTTGGATTGTGCTTGAGCGCTTCGCCGTAGTCTGCGAGCGCGCGATCGACGTCACCCTTTCGACGATGGACGTAGCCGCGGTCGCTGTAAGCTGTGGCAGAGGTTGGGTTCAATTTTATCGCGGCGTCGAAGTCGGCGAGCGCCCGTGCGTAGTCTTTCTTGTCAGCGTAAACGTTGCCGCGGCCCCGATAGGACGCCGCGTAGTTCGGCATCAGTTCGATCGCCTTGTCGTAGTCGGCGAGCGCGCCAGCTAGGTCGTCCTTCCACCAGCGCGCCTCGGCGCGATCGAAATAGGCGGCCTGGTACTTCGGATCGAGCGCGATCGCTTGATCGTAGTCGGCAATCGCTTTGCCGTATTCACCCTTGTTGGCGAGTGCGTTGCCGCGACCGTTATAGGCGGAGGCGGATTTCGGATCGAGTTTGAGTAGACGGTCGAAGTCGGCGAACGCGAGGTCGACTTTGTCCGTGTTTTGATACGCGTAGCCGCGGTTGTTCAGGGCGGCCTTGAAGTCGGGCTTCAGCTTCAGGGCGGTGCTGAAATCGGGGATGGCGCGGACCTCGTCGTCGAGGCGAACGTAGGTTTCGCCGCGGTTGTTGAAGTAGTAGGGATCGCTGGCGTTCAGTTCGATCGCTCGCGTGTAATAGGCGATTGCTCTTTTGTAGTCGCCCTTGCGATCGTAAGCCCAGCCGCGATTGTTGTAAGCCACCGCATAGGTGGGATCGAGCTTGAGCGCTTGATCGTAGTCGGCGATCGCTTTGTCGTACTCACCCTTGCTGTCGTAAGCGAAGCCGCGGTTGTTGTAGGCCTTGACGTATTTCGGATCGGCCTTGAGAGCAGCGGTGTGGTCGGCAATCGCGCGGTCGTGGTCGCCTTTGTCCTCGTAGAGCGAGCCGCGATCGGTCAAAGCGCGTGCGTAGTCCGGCTGCAACTTGAGTGCTTGATTGAAATCGGCGAGTGCACCGGCTTCGTCGCCCAACGCCTTGCGAGCGTTCCCGCGACCGACATACGCTGACGGATAATCGGGGGACGCGGCGATCGCGCGGTCGAAGTCCGTCAGCGCCTGTTTGGGCTTATCGAGATCGTTGTAGACGACGCCGCGGTTGCTAAGCGCCACTGCGTCCTTGGGGTCCAGGCGGATCGCTTCGCCGTAGTCTTCGAGTGCGGCCTTGTCGTCACCGCTGTCGTGATACGCGACACCGCGGTTGTTGTATGCGGTTGAAGAAGGGATTTCACCTGTGCCGCCGGTCGCGATCAGGAACGAGCACGCCGCAATCTGTGCCTTCAGAGAGACGCCGTCCTCCACGGTGCTCTTGCAGCCGCGTGTCGCGAGGTACTGCGCAACAAAAAAACCGATCACGGCGAACGCGATCAAAAATCGCGCCCCAACCGCGAAAGTCTGCTGCCAAGACACCGCCCGCCCTCCTGTTTGGCACTATCGGGAGAATACGTCCGCGCGCGACGGAAGCAGTGTGGTTTCTAGGAACCAGCCGGTTGGAAACACAGCCTCCCGCGCAGGCTGGGGCTCAAGCTTCCTGTTTCAACCGCTCGTCGAGGCGCGCGGCGAGGCGGGTTAGCAAGGCGGTGGCGCGTTCCAGGTCTTGCGCTTCGAACTCGTTTGCGATGCTTGCGACGACCGGCACTTCGCGCGCGCGCATTTTGGCGAAGGTGCGCTTGCCTTTGTCGGTGAGGCCGATCAGCGACGAGCGCCGGTGGGCCGGGTTTTCTTTCACGGTGGCCAGGCCTCCTTGACCAAGGGCATCGGCGAGCAATTGGATATGCTGGCGCGTGACGCCTTTAAGGCGGGCGATTTGCGGCACGGTCATCGCACCTTCCGCGGCCAAGGTTTCCATCACGGCGCGCATCGCCGCGGTGACTTCGAGATCGCCGTGCAGATCGTCGGCAAACGCCTTCAGCCGGTTGAACACCGCGCGCACGGCTGCGGTCAGCGCCGTCATCTTCTCAGCCTTCGTCATGACGTCCCTTTGCGAACTGCACGGCACGCGACCGTAGCGCGATGAATGGCAGAATCAGAAGCCAAAGCAAATTGCGGTCGCGCGCGTCTCGAACTTCGGTGAGGCCGGTCTCCTGAGCCGCGAGGTCTTGGGCCGGTTTGCGGCGGTAGGTGCCCAACAGGCGGTCCCAGATCGTGAGCACCGCGCCGTAGTTGCTGTCGGTTTCCGGCTGGTGCGACGAGTGATGCACGCGGTGCACGTCGGGTGTCACGATGAAGAGCGACAGCGGACGGTCGATCCACCACGGCAGGCGAACGTTCGCGTGACTAAACACCGTGATGCTTGCATCCATCAGTTCATAGATGAGGAGCGGCAGCGCGGGAATGCCGAGCGCGATCGTGCCGGCGAGCGCCAAGGGCGTCGTGAACACGAACTCGAGCGGATGGAACCTGACCGTCGTCGAGACGTCGAGCCGCGTGTCAGTGTGATGCACGCGGTGGATCGCCCACAAGAACGGAACCTTGTGGTTCAGATAGTGCGTGCCCCACGAGATGAACCCGCGGCCCAGGAAGCCGATTGCGAAGGCTGCGGCGAGCGGAACCTCCGCGACGTTGAGAAGTCCGATGCCGTTCGCTTGCGCGTAGTCGGCTGCTGCAATCATCGTGACGGGCATCGCACTGATCACCACGATGTTGGCGATCGTCAAGATCCAGTTCGTGGGCCAGCGCCACGTGCGTTCGGCTGACGCTTCATCGCGCGGGGCTCGCGCTTCCAGCAGCGCGAAAACGAAGAAGACGCCGAAGAACGCCACGTACTGCAGCGGTTCGAACTGACTGCGAATGAAAGTCTCGATGGTGTGCGGGCTCATGACCACTTCTATATGACAACTATATTGTCATTTAACGAATGACAATTCTATTGTCAAACAGACTCTGTCGCGGACCCCTGTGAGAACTCTGTCGCGGACCCCTGTGAGAAGCGTCATCCACAAAATACTCATGTCGCCCCTCATGCGAGGTCGCGTGTCGATGCACCCCTGACGGGCGAAACCCGCGGAAATCCGAGCTCGCCTGCCAGGCGATCTCGCTCGGGAACCGGTTGGCGCACCACAACATCTGGCGCGGGCACATGTTCACGAGCGCAAAATGGGCGAAGGGGTGTGGCTTGGGAGAACCAGCAAGCCAAAAACTCAGCCTTGGCGCGGGTTTCGTCGACTTCACGAAGCCGTGCGGTGTACATTCCTAAGGGTCGAAGATCGGTCCTGCGTTCCATCTTGGGGATGAGCGCGCGTTCAGGGGCCAAAGCGATGGGGGACTTCATGAAGACGAGCGTAGCGCTGCACGGCGCGAGTGTATTGAAAGGTTTGCTTTTGGGGACTGTCGGTGCTCTGGCGCTGGCGGGAAGTGCGCAAGCGGGCCAATGGCGAGGATGGTATGTCGGCCTCGAAGGCGGCGCCGTTTGGGTCGAAGACACGACCGCCGAGTTTTGCGCGGGTCTGCCTTGTCCGGTCGTTCCCGGTACCGCCACGTTTGATTTCGATACTGGCTGGGCGGTCCATGCGACCGTTGGCTACGGTTGGAATCATTGGCGCCTTGAGCTCGAAGGCGGATACCGCCAGAACGACATGCACGTCGGCACGTTCAACGACGGCGATCTCGATGAGCTCAGCGGCATGGTCAACCTGTTGTACGAGGGCCGGATCGGTTCGCGGTTGTCTATGACGGTTGGCGTGGGTGCCGGTGTCGATCGCGTGCGCTATGACGTGACCGGTACGGGCACGGGCGATTTCGAAGACCACGACGTCAAGTTCGCGGCTCAAGGCATCGTCGGATTCAACTATGCACTGACAAGCCGCCTCGATCTGACGTTGAAGTATCGCTATCTGTGGGTCGATGCGCCCACCTTCGAGGGATTGCACGTCTCGGCCGCTCACACCGACCAATACGCGCTTGACGATCTGATCAAGCACACGGTGTCGCTCGGTCTGCAGTTCGATCTGTATCCCGATGAGGTCGCGGCACCTCCGCCGCCGCCACCACCGCCGCCTCCGCCACCGATGGCGAAGGCTTTCATCATTTTCTTCGGTTTCGGGAAGTGCAACATCACGGCTGAAGCGGACGCGGTGCTGTCGGAAGCGGCGAATGCCGCGAAGTCGGGCGGCTCAGCGTCGGTTTCGATCGTCGGCCACACGGATACCGTCGGCTCGCCGAATGCGAACCAGCGTCTGTCCGAATGCCGTGCGGATGCGGCGAAGTCGAACATGGTCGGCAAGGGCGTTCCCGCCGGCGCGATCTCGACCTCGGGCCGCGGCGAAGGCGAACTCATGGTACAAACCGGCGACAACGTGAAAGAGCCGCAGAACCGCCGCGCAAACATCAACCTGAACTAGGTTCAACAGATTGGGGGCGGGGCCAGCGGCTCCGCCCTTAGCGTTCGAAAACAGGTCCGGCGTTCCATCTTGGGGATGGACGCGCGTTAAGGGGCCATAGCGATGGGGGACTTCATGAAGACGAGAGCAGCGCTGCTCGGCGCGACCGCTTTGATTGCACTCACCGGAACCGCGGACGCGACGCGTCACAACGGTTGGTACATCTCGCTCGAAGGCGGCGCGAGCATGGTGCAGGATTGGGCCACGACATCGGCCCACCCGACGCACACGCATTTCCGTGAATACAGTTTTGAAACCGGATGGGCGGTTCTGGGCTCCGTCGGCTACGCGTTTCACAGCAGTAATTGGCGCTTGGAACTCGAAGCAGGATATCGCGACAACAATTTCGATCCGGCAGTTGATTCAACGCCCGTCGGTATTGGTGGCGGCAATTTCGTGGACAACAATCTTGGTGGCATGACGGAATTCAGCGTCATGGCCAACGTGCTCTACGACCTCCCGATCGGCAACAAGTGGTCGCTGACGCTCGGTGCGGGCCTCGGAACGGATCGCGTCGATATCGCTTGGGGCCCTGGCCACGTCCCGGCTGCCGACTTTCGCGATTGGCAATTTGCCTATCAAGGCATCGTCGGTCTCAATTACGAGATCGCTTCGCGGTGGGATTTGTTCGTCAACTACCGCTATCTGAACGTCGCCGCGCCTGATTTGGTGGCAGGTCCGTACAATGTCGGGCATACGGCGGACACAGAAGACCTGAGAAAGCACGCGGTCACGGTCGGTCTGCGTTTCGACCTCGCGCCGGATGACGTCGCGGCACCTCCGCCGCCGCCTCCCCCGCCGCCTCCGCCTCCGCCACCGAGGGCTTTCATCATTTTCTTCGGTTTCGGGAAGTGCAACATCACGGCTGAAG
>JBKJZU010000411.1:0-4934 GCA_046715015.1 Micropepsaceae bacterium | reverse complement strand
TCGTCAGCATGCCGAGCGTCGAAAGCGTCACGAGCAGCGGGTATTCAAAACGCGTTAGCTTTTCGTCGCGGAGATAGTCGAGCGACATCAGCATCGCGATGGCGGAACCTGCCAGGACGAGAAGTTTGGCGAAGCGGGCAAATCCGTCGAGGACGACGGTGCCACCGAACGCCGTTGACCGGGTCTCAGGCATGGCCGCGACGAGCACGGCCGTGATCACGAGCAGCAACACGCAGCCGAGCGTGACCCACGTCGACCGCTTGTCGCCGGCGAAGACGCCGATGAGCAGCAACGCCATTGCCCCGACCGACAATGTCACTTCCGGCGCCATCGCCGCGAAGTCGACGTTGAACTGCGCGATGTCGAACTCGCGGTTCATGGCGCCGGCTCCGTGATGGTCTCGGAGGTTTTGAGCTTGCCGTTGATGTTGTCGAGCGTGCCGTCGATGGCCGCACCCGTCATGTCGAAGATCGGCTTCGGATAGAACCCGAAGAACAACGTCGCGGCGACGAGTGGGGCGAGCACGATGATCTCCCGCCCATTCATGTCTTCGATGTCCGCCAGCGCTTTCTTGTCGAGTTCGCCGAACACGACGCGGCGATAGAGCCAGAGCGCGTAGCCCGCGCTCAAGATGACGCCGGTCGTCGCGATGATCGCGACGGTGGAGTTTGCCTTGTAGGCGCCGACCAGGGCGAGGAATTCTCCCACGAAGCCGCTGGTGCCGGGGAGCCCAACGTTCGCCATGGTGAAGACCATGAAGACCGCGGCATAGATGGGCATGCGATTGACCAGGCCTCCGTACGCCTTGATCTCGCGCGTGTGCATGCGGTCGTAGATTATGCCGACGCACAAGAAGAGTGCGGCGGAGACAAAGCCGTGGCTGATCATCTGAACGACCGCGCCGTCGACGCCTTGGCGGTTCAGCGCGAAGAGGCCCATCGTAACAAAGCCCATGTGGGCGACGGACGAATAGGCGATCAGCTTCTTGATGTCTTCCTGCATCAACGCGACGAGCGACGTGTAGACGATGGCGATGACGGAGAGCGCAAACATCATCGGCGCGAAATAGAGCGAGGCGTCCGGGAACATCGGCAGCGAGAAGCGCAAGAATCCGTAGCCGCCCATCTTCAGAAGGATGCCGGCCAGAATGACTGACCCCGCCGTCGGCGCTTCGACGTGCGCGTCCGGCAGCCACGTGTGCACCGGCCACATCGGCAGCTTCACAGCGAAGGACGCGAGGAAGGCCAAGAACAGCCACATCTGCATCTCGCGCGGGAAGCCGTATTCCATCAGCGCCACGATGTCGGTCGTGCCCGAGGTCACGTACATCGCCATGATGGCGACGAGCATGAGCACTGACCCTAGGAGCGTGTAGAGGAAGAACTTGAACGACGCGTACACGCGGCGCTGGCCGCCCCAGACGCCGATGATCAGGAACATCGGGATTAGGCCACCTTCGAAGAACAGGTAGAAGAGCACGATATCGAGCGACACGAAGACGCCGATCATCAGCGTTTCGAGCACCAGGAACGCGATCATGTATTCCTTGATGCGCGTTTCGATCGAGGTCCAGCTCGCCAGGACGCACAACGGCATCAAGAACGCAGTCAGGATCACGAAGGGCAGCGATATGCCGTCGACGCCAAGGTGATAGCGGATGGTGCCGCCGAGCCAGGCGTAGTCTTCCACCAATTGGAACGACTTCAGCGACGAGTCGAACTCGCTCCACGCGTAGAGCGAGACGAGGAACGTCACGATCGTCGTGAACAGCGAAATCTGCTTGGTCAGCATGTCGGCCTGGGGCCCACGCGCCATGAACAAGATCAAAGCGACGCCGACCAGCGGCAAGAACGTCGTGAGGGAGAGAAGCACGTTCATTTCGCCCCTCCCGCCATGAACCATGTTGCGAGGAGGACGACGCCGATCAACATCGCGAATGCGTAGTGATAGACGAAGCCGGTTTGCAGCCGGACGATGGACTTCGTCCAGTCGGACACAGCGGCAGCGACGCCGTCCGGACCGAGGCCGTCAATCACGGTGCCATCGCCGAACTTCCACAGGAAAGTGCCGAGCCGTTTCGCCGGACGCACAAAGAGGAAATCGTAGAGTTCGTCGAAGTACCACTTGTTGTAGAGGAACAAATAGAGCGGACCCTTGCGCGCTGCCATGCGGGCGGGCAGACCCGGGAACTCCATGTAGTAGATCCACGCAATCACGAGGCCAAAGATCATCGCGGCCGCGGGCGCGAAGAAGACCCAGGTCGGCACGTGGTGGCGGGCTTCGAGCGCGGTGTGTTCCTGCAGGTTCACGATTGCGCCGTTCCAGAAGTGCGCCTGCTCGTGGCCGATGAACAAGCCTTCGAAGAGGATTCCCGCGACCACGGCGCCGGTCGCCAACAGGATCAGCGGCACGAGCATGACCGGCGGTGACTCGTGCGCGTGGTCGAGGACGTGATGGTCGCTGCCGCGGTACTTGCCCTCGAACGTCATGAACATGAGGCGCCAGGAATAGAACGAGGTCATCGCGGCGGCGAGCACGCCGATTGCGAAGGCGTAGTTGCCGACGCCGGTATGTGCGGCGAACGCGCTTTCGATGATCGCGTCCTTCGACCAGAAGCCCGCGAAGAACGGGAAGCCCGTGATCGCGAGCGTGCCAATCAGCATGAGCCAGAAGGTCAACGGGACTTTCTTGCGGAGGCCGCCCATGTTGCGCATGTCTTGTTCGCCGTCGAGCGCGTGAATCACCGAGCCTGCGCCCAAGAACAGCAGCGCCTTGAAGGACGCGTGCGTGAACAGGTGGAACATCGCGGCTTGATAGGCGCCGACGCCTGCCGCGAAGAACATGTAGCCGAGCTGCGAGCAGGTCGAATACGCGATCACGCGCTTGATGTCGTTTTGGAAGAGGCCAACCGTGGCGGCGAAGAATGCGGTCGTTGCGCCGACGATCGTCACGACTTGGAGCGCGACCGGCGACAGTTCGAACAACGGCGAGCAGCGGCAAACCAGGAACACGCCGGCCGTCACCATCGTGGCGGCGTGGATGAGCGCGGAGACCGGCGTCGGGCCTTCCATGGCGTCGGGCAGCCAGGTGTGCAGCATGAACTGCGCCGACTTGCCCATGGCGCCCATGAACAGCAGTAGGCAGATCGTGGTCATGACGTCGACTTCGTAACCGCCGAACACGAACGTCTTGCCGACCTGACCTTTGGCCGCCTCGAAGACGGCGGTGAAGTCGAGCGTGCCGAAGACGAAGAAGATCGCCATGATGCCGAGCGCGAAGCCGAAGTCGCCGACGCGGTTGACGATGAAGGCCTTGATGGCGGCCGCGTTCGCGGACGGTTTCTTGTACCAAAAGCCGATCAGCAGATAGGACGCGAGGCCCACGCCTTCCCAGCCGAAGAACAGCTGGACGAAATTGTCGGCAGTAACCAGCGCCAACATCGCGAACGTGAACAGCGAGAGGTAGGCGAAGAAGCGCGGGCGGTGCTCGTCGTGGCTCATGTAGCCGATCGAATAGACGTGAACGAGCGAGGAGACGCCTGTCACCACGACCAGCATCACCGCGGTCAGGGTGTCGATCCGGATCGACCAGTCGGCCTGCAGCGTGCCGGAGTCCAGGAATTGAAATAAGCGGACCGGACTTTCGATGTGCCCTTCGCCGAAGACGAAGAAAGCGAGGAACACCCCAATCGAGAGCGCGGCCGAGAGCAGAAGCAAACCGGTCGCGATGTACTCGGCGGCGTGCTCGCCAAAGCGCTTACCCATGAGGCCCGCGAGTATCGCGCCGAACAGGGGGAGCAGGAGGATGGCTTGAAGGATTAGGTCCACGATCGCTTTGCCCTCAGCCCTTCATGATGTTGGCGTCTTCGACCGCGATCGTGCCGCGGTTGCGGAAGTAGACGACGAGGATGGCGAGGCCGATGGCGGCTTCCGCGGCCGCGACGGTGAGCACGAGGAGCGCGAAGACCTGGCCGCTCATGTCGCCCAAGAACGCCGAGAACGCGACGAGGTTGACGTTGACCGACAACAGAATGAGTTCGATCGACATCAAGATGATGATGATGTTCTTGCGGTTCAGAAAGATGCCGAAGATGCCGATCGTAAAAAGCGCGGCGGCGACCGTCAGATAATGTCCAAGCCCGATGGCCATGGGTTAGAGCCCCTCCCCCGGGCGGACTTTGCGGAGTTCCACGGCCTCGGCGCGGCGCCGGCCGACCTGGGCCGATGCGCTCTGGCGCTTCACGCCTTCGCGGTGACGTAGTGTGAGCACGATCGCGCCGATCATGGCCACGAGCAGCACCATCCCGGCACCCTGAAACACGTGCACGTAGTTGGTGTAGAGGATGCGACCCAAGGCCTCCGTGTTCGTCAGGTTGGTGGGCGTCGGGTGTGCGACCGCACTGCTTAGGCCCGGCGAGATTGCCCAAGCGCCACCGATGATCGCGAGCTCACCAAAGAAGACGACCGCGATAGCGAGGCCCAGAGGTGCGTAGTTCAAGAAACCTTGGCGCAGCTCGGTGAAGTCGATGTCGAGCATCATGACGACGAAGAGGAACAGCACCGCGACGGCGCCGACATAGACGACGATCAGCACCATCGCCAGGAACTCGGCGCCCAACA
This sequence comes from Micropepsaceae bacterium, assembly GCA_046715015.1. GTDB lineage: Bacteria > Pseudomonadota > Alphaproteobacteria > Micropepsales > Micropepsaceae > SZUA-430. The sequence goes on along the minus strand of JBKJZU010000411.1, from coordinate 315 downwards.
GTACGAATAGCGCCGCTGCGTTGAAGAACGCGAGGATCAGGAACAGCACGGAGTGCACGGGGTTGCGCGCGCTCACCACAAGCAAGGCGGCGACGATCAGCACGGTTGCGAACACGTAGAAGGCGACAGTCGCCAAGATCACGTCGGATTCCTTTTGCGTCAGCGGTAGGGGGCGTCGAGCTCCAAGTTCTTTGCGATTTCGCGTTCCCAGCGGTCGCCGTTCGCGAGCAGCTTTGCCTTGTCGTAGAGCAGCTCTTCACGGGTTTCGGTGGCGTACTCGAAGTTCGGCCCTTCAACGATGGCGTCCACCGGGCA
>JBKJZU010000410.1:0-2708 GCA_046715015.1 Micropepsaceae bacterium | reverse complement strand
CTTTGGCGGTTGGAGATGCGCGGTGCGGATGTCGGCGTGCGCTTTGAGCCCATCGTCATGAAGGTGATCGAGCGTTGGCACGAGCACATTCTGCCGTTCAACGACCTGCACTTCATCTATGCGCTGGCGCGCGGCGGGCGTGCGCGGCAGGCACAGGAGTTTCTGGCTTCGATGAAGCGGCATGGTGCGCAGGACGTAACCGGCGTTTGGGAGTCGGTGGCGATCCCGTGCGCGGCAGGTTTGATCGCCTATGCGGAGAGCCGGTTCGCGGACGCCGCCGAGGCGATCGGGCCGGCGTTGCGGCGGCTGCATGTCATCGGCGGCAGCCATGCGCAGAGGGACGTGTTTGTGCAGACGTGGATCGACGCCAGCCTGCGGGCCGGCCGCCATTCCGCGGTCGCCAGCGTGCTCGACATGCGTGCGCGCACGAAACCTAAGGAAGCCGAACGGCTGATGCAGTTGGTTGCTAGGGCTGCGTGACGAGCCGCTTAGCTTCCCGCGAACATGCTTCGCAGGGTCAGCTCTGCCGTTGCCCCATCCATCGTTGACAGGTCCTTGAACAGGGCGACGGCGAAGCTGCACGCGACCTTCGCCTCATCAACGTTTGCGGGCAGGCGCTTGCCGCCCGCGACCTCGGCCGACGATCCAGTCAGAAGAGGCGCGTGGCGTTGTGCCAACGCGGTGACGGCGGCGTCGGCTTTCGCTTTGTCGAAGGCCGGTGCGGTGTCGGTTGCGTTCAGGACCAAGTCGTTCAGCACAGCGAGTTGCTTGTCTTGACCCTCTTTGCCGATGACGGTGTTGAGGCGGCTCGTCGATAGTGGGCGGCCAAGCGCCGCGCCGAATTGATGCAGAATGCAGGCTTCAGGATCCTTGTCGCGTAGAGCGCCCAGGATGTCTGCCATGACCTTTGCGAATTGGATCAAATCCTGCGTGCGGGCGCGCGGCAAATAGCGGCCCAACGCTTCGCCCAGGACTTCGGCGCCGATGCCGTTGGCGGCTTCAGTCAGACCGCTCGCGCCGCCCGCCTCATAAGCGGCGCGCGCCTTTTCCTTGAAGCGTTCTGCCACCTTGGGGTCGTCGCGGAATATTTTCTCCAGCGCCGGTATCTTTTTGAACTCGGGAACGATTTGCGAGGCATAAAGCTTGTCGAACTCACCGGCGCGCAGCGACGGCCCCCAGAGCGTCTCGACTTGAGGCTGGACGAATTGTTTGCCGAAGTTTGCGCCGGCGACAGCAAGCACCACGATGACGGCCGTGCGCACGCCCTTATTCGAGAACAACGAGCCTATAATGCCGCCTACGGCGCCGCCGATACCGCCCGCAATGCCGGCAGAGATGATCGAGACCCAATCCATTCCGTCCTCCCCCAAGGGGCCCATCATTGGGCTTGTGCCCGTCGGTAGCAAGGTTCGCTTTTCGGCCTCTGTTTTCGCGGGGTTGGCCGAAGGTTGGAGCCAATGCTAGCGTCCCTCGCGATGACGCGGGACATGTTGAAATCGGTTGCGCTTTACGGGCTTGCGCTTGCCGCGGGCGCGTTCGTGCTGCAGTGGCTGCAGTACAAATACGTCGCGCGCGCGTTCGCGCCGGAGATCTACATCGCGCTGATCGCACTCGGGTTCACCGGGCTTGGCATTTGGGCCGGCATACGGCTCACGCCGAAGATAATCGCCGGGCCGTTTGAGCGTAATGAAGCCGCAATCAAGTCGCTGGGGCTGACAGAACGGGAGGTCAAGGTGCTGGAGCTGCTCGCCGCCGGATCTGCGAACAAGGAGATTGCGCGCGCGCTCGACATCTCACCCAACACCGTCAAAACGCATATCGCGAACCTGTTCCAGAAGCTGGAGGCCCAGCGCCGAACGCAGGCGATCCAGAAGGCGCGGGAGCTCACGCTGATCCCCTGAGTGCAGGGCGTGCTACTTGCTACTTTGCTACCGGCCTTCTCCGACACACACACTCTCTCTCCATCCATCCAGTAGCTAATGTTGAAGTCAGAGAGGCGTGTGGTTGTGCGACGCCGGAGGGTGCGAGTAGCAAAGTAGCAAGTAGCACCGAATACGCGGAGCCTGTGGACAACTCGGTTTCTAGCGCTGGCCACCCCAACACATCTGAGTCGTGGGTAGTCCACCTTCGCGCACCATGACAGCGATTTTTCGCGAGAGCGACCCGGGATAACTTCCACCCGATCGGCGGGTATCTGCGAAACCACCCTTTCGGGCGATGGCTAATGCCCGGTGGGTCCGGTGAACATCGAGGCCATCGAAGGCTTAGGAGGACGGCTCATGAACGACGACGACCTTACCCGGCGCAGCGCGCTTGCCTTGGGCGTGGGGGCCTCGGTCGCGGCCATGGGCGCCATGCCAATAGGAGGACAACAAATGGAACGTGTAACGGGAATCGGCGGCTTCTTTTTCCGGGCGAAGGACCCGAAGAAGCTCGCCCAGTGGTATCAGGACCACCTTGGCGTGACGAAGACGCTGGAGAGCTATGACGGGAAGGCCTGGCAGCAGCAGGCCGGGACGACTGTGTTTGCGCCGTTCCAATTCGACACCACCTATTTCGGTGATCCGAAGCAGATGTGGATGATCAATTTCCGCGTCCGCAACCTCGACAAGATGGCGGCGCAATTGCGCGCGGCGGGGGTCATGGTCGAGATCGACCCGGAGACTTACCCGAACGGCCGCTTCGCCAAGACGGCCGATCCCGAAGGC
>JBKJZU010000409.1:0-2511 GCA_046715015.1 Micropepsaceae bacterium | reverse complement strand
CTCGACTATTTGGCGGCGCTGCCCGAGGGCGTTTCGATCGGCGAACTGCGCGTGGCCGAAGCGGCCGCCTGGCAGCGGATCATGCGCACGCTGGTGCACCCCACGAAGAACGATCTCGAAATCTTCGCGGGCGTCACGCGCTCGGCCGACTTCGGCCGCGAAGCGCGCGTACCTCTTCTGCCTGAACCGGAACCTCGCTTCGATGGCGACACCGCAGGCCAGCGTATTCGAGATTCGCTCTGGCCCTGCGGACAAGCCGCCGTCGAGTATCCGATGGACGCCGCACGCGCGCTGCAAAAGCGCATCGCGGGCGATCTGAAAGCCGCAGCCGAGCCGATAGCGCCGCCGGTACAACGCCCGCGCACCGCCGTTGCCGTGATCACGCGCACGATGGACCGCCCCGCGTTCCTCGAGCGCGCGCTGATGAGCGTCGCAAAGCAGACGTTCCGCGACTACATCCACGTCGTCGTCAACGACGGCGGCGACAACGACCTTGTGAAAGCAACGATCGAAAAAACGAACTGCGATCACGCGCGCATACGTTTGGTCGACGCTGTGAAGAACCGCGGCATGGAAGCCGCCTCGAACCTCGCGATCGCAAACGCCGACAGCGACTACATCGTCATCCACGACGACGACGACACGTGGGAGCCCGAGTACCTGCGCAAAGCCGTCGCCTTTCTGGACGGCAAAGCCGGCAAGCACTATGGCGGCGCTATCACGAAATCGAACTATGTGTCGGAAGAAGTGACGCCGAAGGGCATCGTCATACACGACCGCGCACCGTACAACGGTTGGGTCGAGAACGTGCACTTGATGGAAATGGCGATCGCGAACTTCTACCCGCCGATCGCGTTTCTGTTCCGTCGCGAGGTTTACGACAAGCTCGGCGGCTTCAACGAGCAATACCCGGTGCTCGGCGACTGGGACTTCAATCTGCGCTTCCTCGTCGAAGCCGACATCGCACTCATTCCCGAAGCGCTCGCGAACTATCACCACCGCGATCGCGGCGACACCGCAACGTTCGGCAACTCGGTCATCGCGGGCCGCTCAAAACATGTCGAGTACTCCTCGATCGTGCGCAACAATCTCGTGCGCAGCCTCGTCGGGCGCGGCCACGCTGCGGCCGCCACACTCGCCGGCGTCGGCCTCTACTTCGAAGACCAACGCAACACGCTGCGCGCCGCCGACAATCGCATGACGCAATTGAGTCAGCGCGTCACCGCGGCAACGTCGTCCTCCGCCTGGACCGACCATTATTGGGTGGCCTTCCAACAACTTCTGAAGTCGGTCGTCGAAAACGACGCCGCCGCGCTGGAAAAGATTCGCGCCGTCGCTTTGAAAAGCTCGGTAGGCCTGCTCGCCCGCGTGGGCATGGGACAGGCTGTGACCGGGCCGGCGCGGCCCGCCGACCTGGATCGCGCGGCCGCCGCGCTCTTGAAGGACCAGTTGGGCAAAGACGGCGCAAGCTTCGACGCGATAATCGCACCACCCGACTTCGACGAAACCTACTACCTGCGCCAAAACCCGGATGTCGCCGCCGCCGTCAACGAAGGCCGCCTCGCCTCCGGCTACGACCACTACGTCCGCTACGGCCGAAGGGAAGGCCGCAACAGACCGGTGAAGCAGTAGATTCGCACCACCCGGGAGCGCGGGCATCCTGCCCGCTCTTACTTGCATTTCAACCGCACATGCATTGGAGGGTTCGCAAGAGCGGGCAAGATGCCCGCGCTCCCGGGTCGTGAGTGTTCACCGAGGTCGGAGCAATATGTTCGGCCGCTACACGACGCTGGCGTATTGTGAGTTTGATCCGCTGACCACGGTACGAGGCCTATGAACGAGACTTTGAAATGCAAATTCGCCCCATCCGCACGAAAGCCGACCATCGCGCCGCGCTGAAAGAGGTCGAGCGTTTATGGAACGCAAATCCCGGAACGCCCGACGGCGACCGCGTCGATGTGCTCGTGACGTTGATCGAAGCTTACGAAGCAAAGCATTCTCCGATCCCCGCGCCCGACTCCATCGCCGCGGTCAATTTTATGCTGGAGCAAAAGGGCCTGACCCGCCGCGATCTCGAACCCGCGATCGGCAGTCGTGGCCGCGTCTCGGAAGTGTTGACCCGCAAGCGTCCACTTACCTTGCCGATGGTGCGCGCGCTCAGCGCGTTGCTGGATATTCCAACCGATATCCTGACCCAGGCCTACCCTGTACGCTCCGCCGCGTGATCGCGTCACCGCGGGTCAGGTGAGTGCTTGTCGCAGCGCCGCCATCGTCGCCTCAATCGGCGCCGCGTCGCGCAGAAAAGCCGGCGCCGTGTCGCCCGCCTTGGGCGCCGCATCGCGCATCGCCGGGGCGGCGTTGGCCCGCGCGACCGCGTCGGCGAAGCGTTTCGGATCGAACGGCGTCAGCAGGATGCCTGCTCCCAACGCTTCCAAGGCACGCGCCGTCGCATGGGCTTCGAGGTGGCGTGGGTAGACGATGTGCGGGCGCCCGGCCGCGAGGGCCGCGTGC
>JBKJZU010000408.1:0-10649 GCA_046715015.1 Micropepsaceae bacterium | reverse complement strand
GCGCGCAATCCGACGGCGCAATTCGAGCACGAGGCTACGACATCGAAGATCAGCGACGATCAGCTGTTCTATTGCCTGCAGCGCGGAATCCCGGCGGAGGAAGCGGTCACGCTGATCGTCAACGGATTTTGCCGCGAAGTGCTTCAGAACCTGCCGATGGAATTCGCGGTTGAAGCGCAGAAATTGATCGGGGTTAGTTTGGAAGGGAGTGTGGGATGAGCGACCCTCGCGATATGCCGCGTGTCACGATCAACTGGGCGCAGTTCCGGCCACAAGGCTGGCGCGGCTGGTTGGCGGCGGCCGGATTTCTTGCGGTTGCGGTGGCGATCCTCGCGCTGATTGCGCTTATCGCGTCAACGTTGCTGGTGGTCGCACTGATCGTCGGCGTGGGATCGGCGGCTGCTTGGTTCATCGGCAACCTCTTCCGCCGCAAGGGGCGTGAGGTTGGTCCGTACAGAGGCAATTGGGACGATGCTTGAGATCAACGACCTGCACGTCGCGGTCGACGGTAAGAAGATTCTAAAGGGCCTGACGCTCGCGCTCGGCGAGGGCGAAGTTCACGCGATTATGGGGCCGAACGGCTCCGGCAAGTCGACGCTGGCTTACGTGCTTGCGGGGCGCGACGGCTATGACGTGACGCAGGGAAGCGTGACGTTCCGCGGGCGAAACCTGCTCGACCTCAAAGCGGACGAACGTGCAGCGGCGGGTATCTTTCTTGCCATGCAGTACCCGGTCGAAATTCCGGGTGTCACCACGATCAATTTCATGCGCACCGCTTTGAACGCGCAGTTGAAGGCGCGCGGCGAGCCGGAAGTGGACGCCGTGACGTTCCTGAAGCGGTTGAAGGAAGAGCGCGAGAAGCTGCAGATGCCTGACGAGATGGTGAAGCGCGCCGTCAATGTGGGCTTCTCGGGCGGCGAGAAGAAGCGAAATGAAGTGTTGCAGATGGCGATGCTGCGACCGCGTCTGGCGGTGCTCGACGAGACCGATTCAGGGCTCGACATCGATGCGCTGAAATTGGTGGCGCAGGGCGTCAACGCTTTGCGTTCGCCGGAGCGGAGCTTCCTCGTCATCACGCACTATCAGCGACTGCTCGATCACATCGTGCCGGACCGGGTTCATGTGCTTGCGGCTGGGCGCATCGCGAAGTCGGGCGGGCCCGAGTTGGCGCGTGAGCTTGAAGCGCGCGGCTATGACGAGATCGTAGGGGCGGCTTGATGGCGGCGCTTGAGACCATGTCCGAAGCCTCACCGGAGAGCGCGCTGGTTGCGCTGTTCGCGAGGGTGGGTGCCTCGTTGCCGGGTGCGTCGTGGCTGCAGCCGCTGCGCGCGGAGGCGCTGAACCGCGTCACGCGCGATGGCCTGCCACACCGACGCGTGGAAGCGTGGAAGTACACGGACCTGCGGAACATCTTTCCGACGGGCCTCGGTCTCGCAGTCGATGGCGGTACCGCTGGCGTTGACGTCTTCGAAGGCTTGAAGGCGCATCGCTTGCACATCGCCGGGGGTAAAGTCGTATCGGTGCCGGACGATGTGCCGGACGGGCTTGAAGTCATGAGCCTAGCCGACGCGCTCGCGATGCCGTCGCTCTGGCTTCGGCAATGGCTGCAGCCGACTGCGGATGCGGTCGAGAACCTGAACCTCGCCTTTGCGACGGACGGCGCGCTGATCCGCGTGGCCAAGGGTCTGCAGGTGAAGGTGCCGGTGCTGTTGCGTTCGTCATTGAACGAAGCGGCGATGGCGCACACCCGCAACGTGATCGCACTCGAGGAGGGAGCGGAGCTGACCCTGGTCGAACTCGACGACGGCGACGCTGCGGGTTTTGCGAGCACGGTGACGGCGATCAGCCTCGAGCGGGGTGCACGTTTGCGGCACTTGCGGGTGACGGCGAACGAGGGTGCCAGCCTGATTGTCCGTTCCGATGCGATCGAGGTTGCGCGGGATGCAGAGTACCGCGGGATCATCGCGTCCGCTGGGGCGGCGCTGGCGCGCCAACAGGCGACGGCGCGGTTGACCGGCACGGGTGCCGCGTTTTCGCATGCGTGCGCTTATGCGCCGGGCGAGGGCCAGCACACGGACTTCGCGCTCGAGGTCGTACACGAGGCGCCGCACACGACCAGCCGCATGGTCGCGAAGGGTGTTGCTTCGGGGACGGGGCATGGCGTCGTGCAGGGACGCGTGATCGTGAAGCCTGCGGCGCAGAAGTCCGACAGTCACCAGATGTCGCGCGCACTGTTGCTCACGCCGCATGCGGAGATCGACCAGAAGCCGGAGCTTGAGATCTTCGCCGATGACGTAAAATGCGGGCATGGCGCGGCGATTGGTGCATTGGACGCTAACCAGTTGTTCTATCTGCGGGCGCGCGGGATTCCGGAGAACGAAGCCCGCAATTTGTTGGTTGCGGCTTTTCTGGCCGAGGTCACGGATCGCCTGCCGGAGCCGTTTCGCGGACCCGTGGAGGCTTGGTTGGCTGCACGCATGTCACACGTCACGCGGGCAGCGTCATGACCCGCACGTTCGACGTGGATCGCGTGCGCGGGGACTTTCCGATCCTGCAAACGCAGGTCAACGGGAAGCCGCTCGTCTATCTGGACAATGCGGCGTCCGCGCAGAAGCCTACGGCGGTGATCGAGGCGATGACGCGGCTCATGCACACGTCCTACGCCAATGTGCATCGGGGTTTGCACGCGCTTTCGACCTCCGCGACGGAGGCTTATGAGGACGCGCGAGAGAAGGTGAGAGCGTTTATTAATGCTCCGTCCGCGGATCAGGTGATCTTCACTGGCGGCGGTACGGATTCGATCAATCTCGTCGCTAACGCGCTTGGCCAGTCGTTTGTGGCTGGCGATGAGATCGTGCTTTCGCAGATGGAGCATCACTCGAACATCGTGCCGTGGCATTTCCTTCGCGAGCGAAAGGGTGCGGTGATCAAGTGGGCGCCGATCCGCGACGATGGTTCGTTTGACCTCGCCGCTTTCGAAGCTCAATTGACCGCGCGCACGAAGATCGTCGCGGTCACGCATATGTCGAACGTGCTGGGCACCGTGACGCCGGCGAAAGAGATCGTTCGCATCGCACATGCGCGCGGCATTCCGGTGCTGTTCGACGGGTGCCAGGCGTCGGTGCATCAGGCGGTCGACGTTCAGGACCTCGATTGCGATTTCTATGTCGCGACCGGGCACAAGCTTTACGGTCCGACCGGCATCGGTGTGTTGTACCTGAGCCGCGCATGGGCGGATCGTTTGCCGCCGTTCAAGGGCGGTGGCGAGATGATCGACGAGGTCCATTTCGATCGTGTGACCTATGGGCGCTCGCCGCAGCGGTTCGAGGCCGGGACGCCTCCGATCATCGAAGCCGTGGGGTTGGGCGCCGCGGTCGATTACATCCAGTCGTTCTCGCGTGCCGATCTGGTGGCGCAAGAGCACGATTTGCTCACCTACGCGACGGCGCGGTTCAAGGATTTGAATTGGATCCGCATTCAGGGCCAAGCGCCGGGGAAGGGATCGATCATCTCATTCACGATGGACGACGCGCATCCGCACGACGTGGCGACGCTGGTCGACCGGCAAGGCGTTGCGGTGCGCGCGGGACATCATTGTGCGCAGCCTTTGATGGAGCGATTGGGCGTGACCGCGACTGCACGCGCCTCGTTCGCGTTCTACAATACGCGCGCCGAGGTCGACGTGCTGATCGAGGCGCTGCACAAGGCACGGGCGATCTTCGCATGAGTACGCAAATGCCGTTGCCGCTGGGGAGCGGAGGGTTGAAGGCCGAGGAGCTGGAAGAGCTGACCCAGGCGATGATCCGCGAGCTCAAGACCGTGTTCGATCCGGAGATCCCGGTCGACATCTACGAGCTTGGTCTCATCTACAAGATCGACGTTTCCGACAAAAAGGACGTGACGATCGACATGACGCTGACAGCGCCTGCCTGCCCGGTTGCCGGCGAAATGCCTGGCTGGGTCAAAGATGCGGTCGCGAAGGTGCCGGGCGTGGGCGAAGTCACGGTGAATATGGTTTTCGATCCGCCGTGGACGCCCGAACGCATGTCGGAAGAGGCGAAACTTGAACTCAACATGTTCTAGGCCCAGATCCATCCCATGAGCGAAACACCAAGACCCCGCCGCGAACGGCCGAAAGCGCTGCGTCTGACCGATGCGGCGGCCGAACAGGTGAAGGCCGCTATGGCGAAGGCCGACAAGGCAATCGTGGGTATCCGCGTTGGCTTAAAGAACGCCGGCTGCGCGGGCATGTCCTACACGATGGACTACGCCGAGAAGCAGAACCCGCTCGACGAGGTCGTCGAGGACAAGGGCGTGCGCATTCTGATCGATCCGAAGGCGATCCTGTTTCTTATCGGAACCGAGATGGACTTCGTACGCGATAAACTGCAGGCGCGCTTCGTGTTCAACAACCCGAACCAAACAAGCGCGTGCGGTTGCGGGGAATCCGTCGCGTTGAAAGCCGCAGTGCAATAAGGTGGCGGTCAGCGCCGCATTTCGCGAGCATGTCAGCGACCTGCTTGCGACGTTCGGCGAGGTCAAGATCAAGCTGATGTTCGGCGGCGCCGGCGTCTACTACAAGGATCAGATGTTCGCCCTTCTCGCCGGCGAGCGCATTTATCTCAAGGTCAACGAAGAGACGCGGGCGGCGTTCGAGGCCGAGCGCTGCAAGCCGTTCGTGTTCGAGAGCAAAGACGGCGAGACGATTATGACGAGCTACGTCGAGGTGCCGCCGCGCCTCCTGGACGACACGGAGGAACTCGCGCGATGGGCTCAGCGCGCGTACGAGGCGGCTATCAAAGAGCGGGGCAAGAAGAAGCCCGCGCGCAAGTCGCCTGTGCCGCGCGACTTGCCGCTGGTCTCGCCAAGGAAAGTTCGCAAGCGATAGCCGCCATCCGGTGCGCTCTACTGCTTTAGGTTCACGCTCTCTAGGCCGTCGACCGCAAGCTTTGTGCCATCGCGATGGAGGTTGCCGATTGCGGTGCGGACAGTCTTCTTGCTTTTTGCACGCTCAAGGCTCCAGTTTCGCAGCGCGATTGTGAGTTGAAGCGAGAAGTCGAGGGCACGGACTTCTTTGAGCGCGGTCGGGTCCGCGCAACCGCCTTTGACACCTGGCGGGAAGCCGAACGTGTAGCGGGCGTCAAGGTTGCGGAACCAGCATTTGGCGTCCGCCCAATTGGCCGGCGCTTTCATCGGTGCCACGGTCGGCCATTGCGCTGCCATGTGGCAGGACGAGCAGGCGGAGGCGCGTTCGTCGGCAATGCCGTTCATGCGCCCGCCGCGGCCGAAACCTTTGGCCGCTTCGAAAACGATGCTTTGGCGAGGCTTGGTGCCCTTCGCGGCGTCGCTGTCGCTCAGTTGCGGATCGTTGCCCCACATGAGGCCGAGCGGTGTCAGCTTTGTCCACTGGTCTTGGCCGGGCATGGTGCCGTCGTAGCGAAAACTTCCGTAGACCCAACCGGTCTTGTAACTCGCGCGGTTTTCACGCACCGCGAGGTCGACTTGAATGAGGCGCAGCGTTTGCGGCGCGCGACGCGCTGGTCTTCCCGCTTCGTCCATCAAGGGTGCGCAGGCAGCGTCGCTTGGGTTAGCGTCTGCGTGGATGTTTGCGCGCAGTTCCGGTGCGCCGGCCAGCTTTGGATCGTCGGTCGACGTTGCCTCGGTGAACACCAGTTTGACGGCGACAGTGCCTTCCGGGAACGGCAGAGCGTCCAGGTTCGGGTCGCGCCGGCCATGTCCCCAGATCTTGCCTAAAACGGCGCCACCCAGGTCATTGTAGAAGGCGAGGGTCCAGTTTTGGCGGCAAGCTGTTTGAGCTGCGCCGAGTTCACCGGGGCCGAAGTCACGAACGCGGGTAAGGCCGTGGATGAACTCGCGGCCGGCCGGTCCAGGGCCGAGCCACGGCACGTGGTACCAGCGGCGCGTTTTGTTTTTGGCGAGCCGCCAATCGGCGCGGTCCTGACCTTCGAGCGCGTAGGCAAGCAATAGACGGAGGTAGCGTTCCGGCGCTTTGCGGAAGCTGACGCTTCCCCAGGGATGAGACTCAGGGCGCGCGGCCTTCGGAAAATCGAAGCGTGGTTGGAACACAGCGCCGCGCCAGCCAACAGGCGGACGCTCAATGCGATCGAGCGGCCCCGCTTCAGCGGCGAGGCAACCGAACAAAAACGCAACGGCGAGCAAGTGGACACGCATGACGCGCGAGTGTTTCACGCGGGCGGACGCGCGGGCAAGCGGCGAACTTCGGCATGGAGTCTAAAGAGGAACCGCGTCCAGTGCGGCAACGCGCAGGCGTTCGAAGCTGCACTCGCCGTGCTTGGCCATGTCGACCAGATGCTTGGCGACTTTGATCCGTTCGCATTCGGGCAAGGCGCCGCGGCGTGTCTCGATCTCTTTCACCGCGTCGTCAAACGCTTCGCGGATGGTGCGCACAATGGCGGGCTGCAGCGTGTTGTAAGCAGTGATCGAGGACATTCGTATCTCCCATGCGTGCCTGCAGATCTTCTGTCTGCTTTGCCCCTTGGATCGGCTCTCGCGAATCTGTCGAAGCACGGCACTGATTTGCGTTAATCTACACCACAATGATTGTGGACCCGTTCACAAATGATCGGAGAGAGTGCGTGTTGTGACAAGCGCACGTGCAGCATCGTTTCGATAGCAGAAGCGCGGAAATGTGCGTTGGTTTTTGCCGCAACCGCGAAGGCCTCAACGGTCTTTTCGAGCGCTTCAGCCGATGCTACATCTCGCGCTCGCAGCAAAGCGGGATGGGTGGTCGAGTGGTTTAAGGCACCGGTCTTGAAAACCGGCGAGGGGAAACCCTCCGTGAGTTCGAATCTCACCCCATCCGCCAGCCTATGCTCGCGAAGCGCGCGAAGGTTGCCACGCTGAAGCGTACTTGGGCGAAGGCGGGCTTGTTCCGCGAACTTCGGCTCGGCAAGCCTGCCATAGCAACGACGGACGCAGATTATGCTCAAAGGCACATGCCATTGCGGCGCTCTGAACTGGACGCTCGAGGGCGATCCGGGTTCGGTGACCGCGTGTAACTGCACGCTCTGCCGGCGCTACGGCGCGCTTTGGGCATACGACTATGAGAACGAGCGCATTCGCGTTTTTGGACCGAGCAAGACGTACACACGGGTGGGGAAGGCCGATCCCGCGCTTGAGATTCATTTCTGCCCGACATGCGGGTGCGTTCAGTGTTGGCGCGGATTGCGTTTGCAGCCGGACGGACGCCGGCGCATCGCCGTCAATGTGCGGCTGGCGCCGCCGGAGGGGGTTGCCAACCTGCCGATCGATCAGTTCGATGGGCTCGATACGTTCGACGATCTGCCGGGGGATGGGCGCTGTGTTCGCGACCTTTGGTTCTAGACGCAGGGTTTCTTCAAGGGGGGACGCATGAGTTGGGTCTTGATCGTGCTCTTCGTGCACACGGGTGAGGGCAATATCGCAACGACTTCGGCGCAGTTCGAGACGCAAGCTTTGTGCGAGGCCGCGGGCGAGAAGATGAAGCGCGATCTGGACGGTGTGTTCACCGTGATCGACTTTTCGTGCGTGCAAGCGAAGACCGAGAAACCGGCGACGGCTGGATGATCGTGAGCCGCGCCTAATCGCTGCGGTACGCAGTCCAGGTCAGCGTGATGCCAGCCCCTGCGTTCGGGCTGCCGTTCGACAGGGCTGCGAGTGCGTAGAGGTTCGCGCGTAAATCGGGCGTCAGGTAGTGTTTCACGTTGGCGCTGACTTCGGCAGGGTCAGGCGACCCTTCGAAAGCGGCTTCGCGCCAAGCGAATGAGGCGCCGATCTCCGTCTCCTTGCTTAGGTCGGTCGAGATACCCGTGGCGGCGACCCAGCCGTCCTCACGCGGACTCACGACGGAATTGCCGAGGAAGCGGCGTCCAGCTTCGACGTAGATGTTGAAGCCTTCAAATCCTTTGTCGAGGTTTGCGAGAAGCGAATAGTCGATCTCGCCGCTGCCGAGGCCGCGGTCCTCGTCGCCGGTGGGCAAGCGCACGCGACCAATGAGATCGAGGTACAGTTTCTCGGGCTTCCAAGAAAATGTGTATGTCGTGGACAGTGAAACGTCGCCGATGCCGCTGACCATACGATCGACGCCGCCGGCTTCGACTTCGCCGTCGTCGGTGACAGTTGCTGGACCGTCGATCCGCAGAAACGGCACCGTTACCTTGAATGCCCAAGGCGCCGTCGAATAGCGGGCCGAAACGAACTCGTACCAAACGGCGGTGTCTTGCGGCTCGCCATAGTCGCCGACCGAGTACTCACCGCCGGCTGCGAGATTGAGTCTGTCGGCGTGAGCGGCAGTGGATGCGCCGACCAAGCCGATCGCGGCTGCAAGCAGCCGAACGCAAATACCGTACATACATCCCCCGTCCATGACACCCCGATGCGGTTACGAATCACGTTCCGCACTCTCGTATTCAGGACGCGGCAGCCTCCAACTAGTGTCAAGTTTACTGGGTGCTTATGTATTGCACGCATCGTCGCGAATACGACGCGAGAGTAAGCGTCGACATACAAGTACTTCGCCCAGGGTGTTGTTTTCGTGATGCTATTTTCGGGCGCATGTTTGACTGTTGCCGCGGTGCCTACACTGGCTAAGTCAATTTGGGGACCGGTTGTGGCTGTACACTTTGTAAAACCAGAACGCGGCATCGACGGCCAAGGTCTGCCTGATGAGCCAGGATGCGCGGATCCGGCGGTCTGGGCCCCCGGACTTGCGCCGGTCGGTTGGGTTAATGCCAAGGGGGCCTCGCAGCATCCAAATTTTCCGCGATATCATATACTCGCGGTGAGGGTACGGCGGCCTTTAGGGTAGGAGCGATGGGTCTTATACCGCATTCATTGATCGAGCGGCGTTGGCTCGAGGCCATTCGGCGGATCGAGACGGGCGAACTGACTTTCGTCACGCCGAACGGCGAGGTGCATGTTGTCGGTGGCGTGAAGCCCGGGCCGCGCGCGAACTTTCGGATCAAGTCTTGGGATGTCTTAGCGCGGGCGATGGCGCGCGGCGATATCGGGCTGGGCGAAGACTACATTGCCGGCGCGTGGGAAAGTGACAACGTCGAAGCGTTGTTTTCGGTGTTCTTGCTCAACATCGAGCAACTTGAAGGCTTCGCGCACGGCGGCATTCTAAACCGGCTCGGCTTCGTGTTGCTGAACACTGTGGCGCGGCGCAACAGCAAGAGCGGGAGCCGGCGCAACATCGAGGCGCACTACGACGTCGGAAACGATTTCTATTCGCTTTGGCTTGACGAGACGATGACGTACTCGTCGGCGCTGTTCAAAACGCCGGACGCAGCTTTGAGCGAAGCGCAGCGCGCGAAGTATGCGCGCATCCTAGACAAGGTCGGCGAGGCGCGGGCACACGTGCTTGAAGTCGGTTGCGGGTGGGGCGGCTTTGCCGAAGCCGCCAGCGAACGCGTCCATGATGTGACGGGGATCACAATCTCACCTTCTCAGCGGGCGTTCGCGGCGGAGCGCCTAGGGGCCAAGGCCGACATTCGGCTTGAGGACTATCGCAACACCAAAGGCACGTTCGACGCGATCGTTTCCATCGAAATGTACGAGGCGGTCGCCGAGCGGTATTGGCCGCGTTATTTCCAGATGATCAGCGAGCGTTTGAACCAGGATGGGCGCGCGGTGGTGCAGACGATCACCGTTGGCGTCGACGTCTTTGCGGGCTATCGGACGCGGAGCGATTTCTTCCGGCACTACGTGTTCCCGGGTGGGATGTTGCCGTCGCTTGAGCGGTTTCGTGAAGAGGCAGAGCGCGCGGGATTGAAAGTGCGCGACGTGTTTTCGTTCGGGCAGGATTACGCGAAGACTCTGCGCACGTGGTCGAAGCGGCAGGAAGAGGCGCAAACGAAAATTCGCGCGCTCGGCTATGACGATCCGTTCCTTCGCAATTGGCACTTCTATCTGGGTATTTGTGCGGCAGCATTTGCCGTGCGGCGCACCGATGTCCATCAGGTCGAGCTTGTGCATGCCTAGCAGCTGCACAAAGTTTGGAAGCTGACGATTTCAGCCGAACTTCGCGGCGATGTGACGGAAGTAGGCGTCGGTGTCGAGGCCTTTGCCCGTGACGAGCGTGACGAGGTCTTCGGTCGGAAGGCGGTCGCCTGAGCTGTAGATCTTGTCGCGAAGCCACGTGCGCAACGGCGTGAAGTTGCCATGTGCGATCTGATCGTCGAGGTTCGCGGTCTTCGCGTAGGCCTCCGCCATCTGCGCTGCGTAGAGGCTGCCCAGCGTGTAGGTCGGGAAGTAGCCAAACATGCCGGAAGCCCAATGGCCGTCCTGCAAGACACCGGTGAGATCGTTGTCCGGTTTGATGCCAATCAGCGTAGCACTGCGCTCGCTCCACTCTTGGGCCAAGTCTTCGACTTTGAGATCGCCCGAAATCATCGCGACTTCGAGCTCGTAGCGAAGGATGATGTGCAGATGGTACGAGATCTCGTCCGACGAGGCGCGCACAAGGCTTGGCCGCACGCGGTTGGCAGCCTTAAAGAACTTTTCGCCGTCGAGGCCTTTGACCGCGTCACCCAATGCGTCGCGAAGCTTCGGATATAGGAAGTTCCAGAACGGGCGGCTGCGGCCGATGTGGTTCTCCCAGAGGCGTGCCTGGGCCTCGTGCATGCCCA